>JACQRA010000035.1 GCA_016206725.1 Candidatus Omnitrophota bacterium | reverse complement strand
GACGCCAGCCGATGTCGCCGCGGCAGCGCCAATGGCTCCTGTCGCGCCACCAGCCGAGATGCCGGCGGCGCCAGTGGCTGACACGGGTGCAGCGGCACCGGAAGGTATTCCGGCGGAAGTTCCTCCCGCCCCAACTGCGGAACAGCCGGCATCAGAGTCGACGGCTCCTGATGCAGGCACTTCGGCTCCAGCGTCAACGGGTGAGACGACCACTCCATAACGTGCACGGCCTGTGGTACCCACCCGTAGGGTTGATATTCCGACACGGCAGCGTCATGATGGTGCTGCCGTGTTTTTGTTGAGACGATCATGGGACAGGGATTAGCGTTTCAGTTTCGCAAACCCGTGAAGAGCGCGCTGGTCTGGTGGCTGCGCTTCTTCGGGGTGGTCGCGTTTGTGGTCTTGCTGCTGCGGCTGCCTACGAGCGAGGGGGTGCAACTGACCCGCATTGACCTGCGCTGGCTGGGGTTCTGCATGGCGCTGACCGTCGGCCAGTTGCTGCTCGAAGCGTTCGTGTGGCAGCTGCTCCTCGCTCGCCAGCGAATCCACCAGGCGTATCCGAAGACGCTCGTCGCCTATCTCGCCAGCCAATACCTGGGGCTCGTGACCCCCGGCCATGTGGGTGAATTGCTCGCCGCCGGTTACATCTCGATGAATACGGGCATCACCTTCGGCTATGCGCTTTCGAGTGTGGTGATGAAGAAAGCGCTCAATTGGGTCGTGATCATGGGATTCGGGTTGTGGGGGCTGCAGTTGTTGGCCGCCTTTCCCCTGATCCAAGGCGTTCAGCGCGCGGTGCTGGTGAGCGTCGCGGTGCTCGGCATCCTCGCGGTGGGAATCGGCATCTGGGTCATCTCGTTGCGCAAGCTGGCCAAGAAATGGCGCAAGCTCTCCCCTTGGCAGATCGACATGACCGAATTTTGGGCGGGGATGAAGACGTTGAGTTCGCCGAAGCTGATTGTTCCGCTCCTTGTGACGGCGCTCGCGTTTGGGGTGTTGTTCTATCAGTTCGATGCCGTCCTGCGCTCCCTGGGTATTGCGTTGCCGATTGTCCTCACCGGACAGATTATGGCCTTCAGCCGCATCGTCGGCCGCATCATTCCGATTTCGATGGTCGGATTCGGCTCGAAAGACCTCGCCACGATCACCGTTCTCGAATGGCAGGGGATTGATCCGTCGGTCGGATTGACGGCGACCCTGCTGCTGCTCTTGTGCTCCTACCTGGTCACGCTGCTCTTGAGCGGCCTGTGTTGGTGGGTCAAGCCGCTGATCGTTCGACGCGTGCGTGCTACGCACTCGTAGAGAAGCGCCAGCTCGTCAGATAGCGTGTGGCCGGCACGTGCAGAATCCACGGGTGATCGTCCGCCTGCAGCCACTGATCGCGGATGCTCAACCGACATCCCACGTCGGCTGAGGCGATCCGCACGATCTCCTCGACGGCGTTGAGCAAATGGTAGGTGCACACACTCAGCAGCAGCGAGCCGTCGGGTGGCAGCAGTCGGAGCGCGTGGACGACCAGGTGATGCAGGGCTTGACGGCCTTTCACCATCTGCTGTTTCTGTTTGGCTAGGGCCGGCGGATCGAGCACGACCCAGTGGAAGTTCGTCTTGCTCTCGGCCTGGGCGGTTAGCCAGTAGAACGCATCCCCCGCGATCCACTCGATGCGATTCGCAACACCGTTGAGTTGGGCATTCTCCTTGGCCAGCTCGATGAATGATTCCTGCTGTTCGACACACACCACGCGCGCCCCTCGTTTCGCCGCCGAAATCCCCAGCGAACCGGTGTAGCTGAAGGTATCCAACACCTGCTGGTCCGGTTCCACGAGAGCCAGCAATCGAGTTCGCGTGGGACGCTGATCAAGATAGAAGCCGGTCTTCAAGCCACGATGGGGATCAACCAGAAATCGCAGGGACCCTTCTTCGATCAGGATGCGCTGCGGGACGTCTCCGCTGAGGACGCGCGTGCTTGCCGGCAATCCCTCTTCCTCGCGGAACTCCTTGTCACTGCGCTCTAAGATTCCTTGTGGGTGCAGCAGATTCTGCAGGGATTCGACGACCATCTCCCGCAGCCGATCCATGCCGGCGCTGCGGAATTGAACGACGAGATAGTCGGCATACTGGTCAACGATCAAACCGGGTAGGCGATCCGCTTCGCTGAAGATGAGCCGCTTGGCGTTCGTGTGGGTGAGGCGGGCTCGTTGCGCGATCGCCTGGGCGATCCGATGAGGCAGCCACGTCGGGTCGCTGGCCTCGTCGGCATCGAGGCTGATGATGCGAAGGGGGATATGGGAATGGGCGTTATAGAAGGCGCAAGCCACAAACCGTTCTTGGTGATCGGTCACGTCAACGAGTTCTCCTGCAGGGAGGGAGGCGTCGGCGCGGAGGATTTCATCGCGAAAGACCCAGCCGTCGTGATTGCGCACCCGCTTGATCGCGGCGGAAGTCATAGTGATTCGTGGACGTGTCATGGTCTTATTGTACAATAGGAGTCGCCCATGTCCACACGGCCGATCTACCTCAAGCAATTGGAGCTGGGGTCCATGCAGAACTTCATCTACCTGCTGGGTGATCCGACGACCAAAGAGGCCGCCGTGATCGATCCCGGTTGGGAGGCGCCCTCGATCCTTCGCGCGGCGGAGCAGGACGGCTATCGCCTGACGGGCGCGATCCTCACGCACACGCATTTCGATCACGTGATGGGGTTGGAGCCGCTGCTCAAGGTGGTGGATATGCCGGTCTATGTCCATGAGGCGGAAAAGGGTCTGTTGAAGATCGCGGTCTCCAGCCTGAAGCCGGTCAAGCAGGGAGACACGATCCAGATCGGCAGTCTTCCCGTCACGTTGATCCACACACCGGGACATACCCCAGGCTCGCAGTGCCTGTTGGTTGACGATCAACTGCTCTCAGGCGATACGCTGTTCATCCGCGCCTGCGGGCGGTGCGATCTGCCGGGAGGGGACCCTCGCGCCCTGTACAACAGCCTGATGAACACCTTGAGGAAACTCGATGAGAGGACGGCGGTCTATCCAGGGCACAACTACGCCGACATTCCGACCTCGACGATCGGACAGGAAAAACAGCAGAACCCGTTTCTGAAGGTTCCAACCGTGGAAGATTTTCTGCACCTCGTCGGGGCTGATTGATGGAAGCGCGCATGGCGCTCAAAGAGTGGGCCACCGTCTTGCTCGCCATCGAGCGAGGCGAGCAGCTCGTCCTCATCCGCAAAGGCGGATTGATTGAGCCGGGCAGTGGCTTCGAGTGGATCGCGAAACAGTTTGTCTTCTATCCCACTTTCGAACACCAGGCGGTGAAATTTCTCCGTGAGCCGTATCAAGGCTCCTTCGAGGAAGCCACGGCGCGTCGCGCGCCTGAGGGCCACGTGCGGGTTGACCTGTATGGGGAGATGGTGGATTCCGTCGCGTCCACTGACCCAACACTCATCAAGCGGCTCGAGTCCTTTCATATATATAACGAAGCCTTTCTGGAGCAGCGGCTCAAATGGCAGCCCCAGCAGCCGTTGGTCATCGGCATCGTCCGTGCCTTCCGCCTGCCGGCTCCCCAGACCATCCCGCTGGCGGATCGTTATGTCGGCTGCAAATCCTGGGTCGAGTTGGACGCGCCCCTCTCGCTAGACGGCGCAATACCGGTCGTGGACGACGCAACCTTCCAGACGCGTCTGCAAACCATTCGCTCTATTTTTGTGAATGTCACGACCTCAATCGTGTCACCTAGCCCTCGACGGGAAAAATGAGCAAGCTCACAACGCAAGCTATTCGTGGGTTGCTCGCGTTGAGATTCTCCCACAGAGAGCGGCTTAGACGGCTCTTCTCTCATCCCGTTACACTCCTGGCTATTGCGACGATCTTTGCGACCATCGCTGGTGTCTGGCTCACGAACTACTACCAGGAACG
>JACQRA010000032.1 GCA_016206725.1 Candidatus Omnitrophota bacterium | reverse complement strand
CCTCTCCGGTGCTGCCTTGGGCTTTCGCGGTTCTGGGGACGGGGATAACGGTCTGTTGGTGGCAGGCGCGGTTGCTGGGCGACGTTCGCCTTCATCTGGGGGCGTTTTATGGATGGTTCTTCACGGCGTTTGCGTTCTATCTCGGCGCGTTGGGACTGGCGTATCGCGCAGAACGCTTTACCCTCTCCGGCCGGCAAAAGCGGCTGAGTTTGGGGCTGATCGTGATCGTCGCTGTCGTCGTACGGCTCTTCCTGTTGCCCGCCACGCCGACCCTGTCGGATGACCTCTATCGCTACCGGTGGGACGGACGCGTCCAACAAGCCGGCATCGATCCCTATCGGTATCCGCCCAACGCGCCGGAGCTTTCGTCGTTACGTGACGAACAGGACGCGCACATCAATTTTCCTCATCTGCGCACGGTCTACCCTCCGCTGACTCAGTGGGCGTTTCGCCTTGGGGCCTCCCTCGGCGACACGCTGATCTCTCAGAAGCTTGTCTTCGTCGGGGCTGAGCTGCTCCTCATCGGCGCGCTGCTGTTCATCCTCTGGCGCAGGGGACAGTCGCTGTTGTGGGTGGTGGCGTACGCCTGGCATCCCCTGGCGATCTTGGAACTCTCCGGCTCAGGACACAATGATGCCCTCGGCCTCGCCATGTTGTGGCTGGGTCTTGCCGCGTGGGAGGCACGATGGTGGCCGGCAGCCGGTGTCGCATGGGCGGCGGCGTTTCTGTCAAAGTTCACCTCGCTGGTGCTCGTGCCGTGGTGGTGGTTTCGGCGAGTTTCTCGACGAGGACTTATCCTCTTATTACTACTCAGCCTCCTTCCGTTGGCGACTCATCCCACGGCGATCTCGGCGTTGTTCGAGAGCCTCGGACACGTGGCGACACGGTTTGAGTCCAACGCCTCGCTCTATCTGGGCTTGGTGTGGATCACCCGCAACATCGTTGTGGCGCGCCTCCTCGCCTTTAGCCTGGGCATTGGCTTTGTTGTGTGGTGGGCGAGGCGCCAGGCCGATCCGATTCGTTACTGTCTCGGCGTCTTTGCGGCATCAGCCTTGCTCAGTCCGGTGCTCCATCCGTGGTATCTCGTGTGGCTGCTTCCGTGTTTTTGCTTTTGGCGAGCACCGGCACTCGTGGCCCTGAGCGGGACGGTTGTCTTGGCGTACACGGTCTGGCCCGGCTATCTCTCGGAAGGGCGCTGGGAGCTTCCAGTTTGGGCGCACGTGGTGGAATATGCGCCAGTCGTGTTGTTGGGAGGATGGGAATTATGGAGAAAGCGATCCGAGTTGGGATTATCATTCCGGCTCGCAATGAAGCCGAAGCACTCGCTCGCGTCGTAAGCGAGATTCCGCGACAACTCGTGTCTGAGATCATCGTCGTGGATAACGGCTCAACCGATGCGACGGCCTCTGTCGCGCTGCAAGCCGGTGCGCGAGTGGTCGCCGAGCCGATTGCAGGATACGGCCGCGCGTGTTTGAGGGGCCTTGCGGCGTTGGGCGTCTCGGTGGATACGGTGGTCTTCATGGATGCGGATCATTCGGATTATCCCGACGATCTTCCCATGCTACTCGACCCCATCGCGGAGGGGCGTGCAGATCTGGTGATCGGCTCCCGCCTCCGGCGGGCTCAACCAGGCAGCTTGACGCTGCCACAACGTCTTGGCAATCGCCTGGCCTGCGCGTTGATGCGCTGGTGGTTCGGCGCGCGTTATACCGACCTGGGACCATTCCGCGCGATCCGACGAGAGGCGCTAGAGCGGTTGCACATGCAGGATCACGCCTTTGGCTGGACCGTGGAGATGCAAGCCAAAGCCGCGCGTTGTCGGCTACGCATCGAAGAAATACCGGTCCGGTACCGCCCGCGCATCGGCCGCTCGAAAATTTCCGGAACCCTCAAGGGAACCGTCCGCGCAGGGATGGCGATTCTCACAACGATTGTGCGCATCGCGCTCACGCCTTCACCACACCTATGCGCCGACTCCTGATTTTTCTGAAATACCCGACGCCTGGCCGGGTCAAGACGCGACTCGCGGCATCCATCGGAGCCGAGGCCGCCTGCAAGGTCTCGCGCGCCTTTGCCGAGCTGACCTTGGCGCACATGGGGACATTCCGCGATGAGACCCTCCTCTGCGTCGCCCCTCCGGCAGCGTGTTCGCGCATCCGCGAGTGGCTAGGGGAAACATGGCGTCTTCATCCTCAGCGAGGCCGCACGTTGGGCGATCGGTTGGCTGAGGCGACGGATCGCGCCTTTTCCGACGGGGCGAATCAAGCGGTGGTCATCGGCACGGACTCGCCGTGGTTGACCGCCAACGACGTGACCGCGGCCTTCGAAGCGCTGCAAGATCACGATGTCGTGCTTGGGCCAACACAGGACGGCGGCTACTATCTGATCGGTCTTGCGCAGCCGCAGCCGGCGCTGTTTCACGACATCTCGTGGAGCACGTCGTCGGTGTATGCGCAAACACTCGCCCGTGCCGACCGACTTGGGCTTCGCGCCCAGTCGCTTCAAGAAGGCTACGATGTGGATCGCATCGAAGATGTGGAACGGTTTCTTGGAAGGGAGACGCCTCATGCCTGAGCTCAACGAACGGACCGTGCTGTATACGCCACTCATGACAGCGATCCAGAGGACAGGGTGGACATTGTGGGTTGATGGAGACGGGCCGAATTGGATCTCGACGGATGAACGGGGAACATGGCTGTTGCAGACCCTGTCTGCCTCCCCGCTGGCGTTTTCCCAGCTCGTCAGCTGCTACGCCGAGCAGGACGGTTTGGAAATCGGCAAGGCCTGGGT
>JACQRA010000031.1 GCA_016206725.1 Candidatus Omnitrophota bacterium | reverse complement strand
GCCCAGTACACACCGGGCGACGACATCCGTTCCATTGACTGGAATCTCTACGCGCGGCTGGATCGGCTCTTCGTGAAGCTTTTCAAGGAAGAGATCGAACTGTCGGTTGAGATCGTGGTGGATGCCTCTGCCTCCATGGGATTGCCGACCGAGGAGAAATTCTTCCGAGCCGTGCGCCTCGGCTTGTGCCTGGCCTACATCGGGTTGGCTTCTCGTCATCAAGTTCGCATGAGTTGGCTGCGGCCGGGGGTTCCGACCGCCACGTCGTGGTGCGCGCGTCGATCGGCCTTCGACCGGCTCGAAACCTCCGCGCGGGACGTGGCCCCGGGCGGGCCGGTGGCCATCGCGGAGTGGGTGCGGCGGGCCATGCCCGCGCTCCACATGCAGGGTGGCCAGCTGCTCTTGATTTCCGACTGCTTAGCGCCTCCGGCTGAGTGGTTCCGGGCGGTGCACCTGCTCATGACGAAACGCTTGGAGATTCGCGTCATCCAAATTCTCAGTCCTGAGGAGCTGCAGCCGGCACGGTTGTTTCAGGGGGGTGTCGTCGTCGACAGCGAAACCGGTCGGACGCATGAGCTGAACTATCGTCCGGAAGAGCTGGCCCGCGCGATCGGCGAGCATAATGAGCGTCTGGATCGCTTCTGCAAGCGACACGGCATTCTCTTTGTGCAGCATCGACTCGACGAACCCCTCGAGCGTTTCGTGTTGAAGACCCTGACCGCGCGCGGATTTCTTGAGTAAGGCATGACCTTCCTATCGCCGTTGGCCCTCGTCTGGCTGGGCAGCATTCCGGTGCTCATCTGGCTCTGGCGTTACGCGGCGTCCCGCCGGCAGATTCGCATCGCCAGCCTGGCGCCTTTTGAGCACCTCCTGCGAAGAACCTCGACCCATCGAACCCGCCTCATCGTCAACTGGTTGTTCTGGCTTCAACTGGCGTGTTTGGCGTTAACCGCCTTCGCGCTGAGTGAACCCGTGTGGATGGGTCATCGCGCGCGGACGACATTGGCGATCATCGATACCTCAGCCAGCATGACCGCCAGCCTTAGCGGTCCCTCACCGTTTCAACGGGCCAAACAAGAATTGATGAACCGAATCGGGCGCAAGGCGGCGTCTGAGCGGTTCTTCCTCATCGCCTCAGCGCCTGCCACGCCTCTGACGATGCAACCCACCGCCGATACCGTCCAACTCCAACAGCTTGTTGCCGCACTGGAACCGTCAGATGTGGGCGGTACGCTTGCCCTTGCGGGTCGGATTGGACGGGCTTTGGTGAACGATGAGCCGGATGCGATTCTCATCTTGACGGATGAGCCGGCGCCTTCTCCATCACAGCCCTCGGTTGAGGTACAGTCATTCGGTCGCGATCTTCCGAACGTGGCGATTGTCGGGGCGGATCTCTCCGATCCCTTATGCCTGCCTGCCCCGACCAGCGAACTGCACCAGGAGTCGGGGCCGGTAGAAACGCGCGCCTCAGGCGCTGAGCAGCCGACCACACGCGTGCTCGTCATGGTCCAGAACTTCTCCGACAAGACCCAGGCGGTTCGCGTCGTGGCGCGCGCGCCACATCACCACGACGCCGTCCAGTCCGTGACGTTGGAGCCACAGCAACAGCAGACGGTCCCGTTCTCCCTCCCCGCGCTCTCGGAAGGTTTGGTGACGGTTCGCGTGGAAGCCTCGCGTGATGCGTTGGCGCTCGATAATCAATTCGTCGTGCCGGTTGGGGCTCGTCAACGCATCCCGGTCGCCGTGGCCTCTCGCGATCCGTCAGTCATCCAGACGATTGGTCGGTGGCTCGAGGCCTGCCCCCGCATCACCTGGTCTGTGCTCGACCCCAGCGCTCAATCACCTAATCACTTAATCACTCAATCACCCGTGTCTTCCGATACCATCCTCATCACCGATCACGCCCCGCTCGCAACACAGTGGTCTTCTCCATCGCTTCTCCTCGCTCGACGGCCCGCCCCGGCGGTCGGGTCGGGGTCTTCCGCGTCACCACAGATTCTTCTGACGCATTGGCTCATCGAGACGGCGCACCCGCTCACCTCCTATATCGAGCCGTTGGGGCCTGTCGCGGTGTCGCTCCCCTTCCAACCCTTCACCGAAGGAGGAGAACCGGTCTTGTGGGGAGTGGTGGAGGGCCGCAAGATTCCCTTGGTGTTGGCCTCCGGCCTCCTAGGCCCCCGTCGAGTGACCCTCTTATTCGATCCCACCGAGACACCCAACTCGGTGCCCATCACGCTGGTATTCTTCAATAGTCTTCGATGGTTGTCAGCCTCTCGAGGGTTCACCGTGACCGGAGAGCCTCTCTCCGTGGGATCGTTTGAGGCCGGTGCGGTTCGGATCCAACGGCCGGATGGTCGGCTGGAGCTGCGGGATCATGCCGGCGGCGTGTTGCGCTACGACGCGGTCGATCGCGCAGGGCGCTATCGGTTTGAGCAAGGAAGACACGTCGTTGACGAGGTGGTCAATTTCGTCAATCCGGTCGAGTCCAATACCATGAAGCGTGTTTCGACATGGTCAGCGGAATCAGGATCAGCTCGCTCACCGGAAAGCGAGGGTCGCGTGCAGCATCCATTGGCCCATTGGTTGATCCGATTGCTCTTCATCATCCTGCTGGTTGAGTGGTGGCTGTATAGCCGAAGGCGACGATGATCAATCTGCCCGCCGTCCTTCCCCTGATCGCGATCGCGTTGATCATCATGTGGCTCAGTCGGTCCATGCCATTAACCGGGACTCGACGGGTTGCTGTGATCCTCCTGCGCATCGTGGGAATTGGAGCGGCGGTGCTGGCCGCGCGAGGCTTGGCGTATTCCACACCACACACTCAACCGCGGCACATCATCTACTTAGTGGATCAGTCCGCGAGCATCGATCCACGGCAGACGGCATGGATGGCGCGACGCCTGGCGTCTCTCGAAGCCCTCCGACCTGCGCAGGTGTCTCGAACGCTGACCATCTTTGGTCAAGACGCTCAACTCGCCGTGCCGATCGGCCACGAACGACTCCTCGATCCATCGGCCATTCAGCGAATGCTGGAAGACGCCTCGATCCAACGGGAAGAGACGAATCTTGAGACAGCATTGCTGGCCAGTGTCGCCACCGTCTCCTCTCCTCAGCGCAGTCGCGTGGTCTTGCTCAGTGACGGTCGTCAGACGATGGGCGATGTGGAACGGATCGTGCCGCACATCCGTCGGTTCGGCCTGGAGGTGTATCCCGTGAACGTTCCGTCAACGATTCCTACCGGCGTTGTCTGGGAAGAACTCGCGGCGCCCTCCATCGTGAAACGGGGCACTTCGGTCCCTGTGAAGCTCATCGTGTCCAACGGGACGGAGCGCACACAAGTTATCGAGATCGAGATCAGCGTGAGCGGGCTGCCGGTGAAGCGGAAACGGGTCAAGCTTCCACCCGGATGGCAGGCGCTCTCCATTCCTGTCTCGACGATCAAAACCGGGACGATGGCGCTCGAGGTCTCCGTCACGACTTCCTCGTCTGCAGAGCCGCAGCGCCGCATGGCGATGGTGGAAGTCGAGGGCCCGCCCAAGTTGCTGTTCGTGCTCGAGAAGCCGGCCCAGTTGCCTCTGCTGGCGGCCGGCTTGAAGCGTCGCGAAATGGACCTATCCGTGGCGACACCGGCGGAGCTTCCGAGCGAGGCCGGGGCATTGTTGGAATACGACGCCGTGGTGTTGTTTCAACTGCCGAAGTCCGTCATCGCGCCGACACAGGTGGACGCGTTGAGGCAGTATGTCGAGCGGTTTGGAGGGGGCGTGACCATGGTGGGGTTAGGCGGTGTGTTGCATGATGAGGTGACGCATCCGGCCGCCCTAGATGCGTTGCTGCCGCTGGTCTTTGAACCCAAAGGACTGCAAGAGTCCAAACGGCGGGTCTGCGTGATCCTCCTGATCGATCGCTCCGCCTCCATGATGGGCCCGCGGATCGCCGCCACCAAGCGAGCGGCCGTGGAGCTCGTGAAACAACTGGCAGCGGAGGATCTTGTCGGGGTGCTGGCCTTTGACACGGTGCCGTATGTGATTGTCGAAGTGCAACAAGTGCGTCAAGTGCAGACGTCCCTGATCGACAAGCTGGTCCGCCTGAAATCGGTGGGGGGGACCGACATCTTGCCGGCCCTACGGGCGGCTCAAGAGCGGTTGGAGATGACGGGTGCCACCGTCAAACACGCCATTCTGCTCTCTGACGGTCAAACGCCGTTTGAGCGGCTCGCCTATCAGCAGCAACTGGCTCAATTTACGCAGCATCAGATCAGCCTGAGCACGATTGGGATTGGTCCGGCGATGGTCAATACCGAGTTGTTGGGGTGGCTCGCCAAAGAAACCGGCGGAACGTTCTATCAGCTTCGTAATCTCGAGGATCTTCCTCGGTTGGTGGTGTTGGACACGGAGAAAGCCCTTGGCCGCTTGCCGTTTACCGAGGGCTATTTCCAACCGAAGCGATCCGAACAAGCCGTGTGGTTTGAAGACGTCTCGGACTGGCCGCCATTGAAAGGGTATTTCACGACGAGCGCAAAACCTTCAGCAGAGATTGAGCTTATGATCCCTCAGGATGAGGTGCAGCTTCCCCTCTTGGCTCACTGGACGATGGGGAAGGGACGGGTGGCCGCGTTCGCATCCGACGCGCAGCCGCGCTGGTCGCCTGACTGGGTGCGCTGGCATCAGTTCGAGCGCGTCTGGAGCGAGATCATCCAACGGACGATGCGTCCTCGTCCAACGGAAGAGCTCTTCGCCTGGGTGGAAACGAACGCTGGCAGCCCTCACCTCGTCATTGAAGGAGACCTGAGGCAGCCGACCGCCTCCCTCGTGTCACAGGATGGCCGGGAGATGACCCCCCTAGCCCTGGTCCAACACGGCCAGTTTCGGTGGAGGGCTTCGGTGGATCATGTGGGCAGCGGCTGGCATCAACTGGTGGTCGAATCGGACAGCGCCTTCCTCAAGCGGTGGATTCAGATCGGGCAGGCTCAACGAGGCGCCGAGGCACCTCATCTGCCCCCTGACGAATCGCTGTTGCGCCACATCGCCCAGGACACGGCCGGTGTCTTCGATGTGCCGGATCGCGCGTTTCTTCCTCCGACCGAACGCGTCACCGTGCAGGTCCCTCTGCAAGGGATGTTGTTGCCTCTGGTGATTCTGCTCTTGCTTATCGATGTCGCCATCCGCGGCCGGACCATGCTCTAACGAAGGAAGCATGACCGTATCTCGTATTTCGTATCTCGTATTTCGTACATCGCTGTTTGTGCTTTTCCTGTTATCCGCGACCTGTTTCAAGTCTCCCGTGTTTGCAGGGCAGTTACCGTCCCTGTTCCGAGGGGTCGTCGTAGCCGACAGTCCTGAAGGGGTTCGCGTCATCAGTGTTGAGGAAAACTCGCAGGCGTATTTTGCCGATCTGCGTCCCGAGGATCTTGTCATCCAGATCGACGGCACGTCCGTCAAAACCATCGATGAGTTTTCACGAGTCTCCCAAGACCTCAAGGGTCGTACCATCAAGGCCTCCATGGTGATCTTGCGAAATGGGGAACCGCGTGAAGTGACTCTACATTTATATAGCTATCCGGTCCTTCGCCAGTGGGATTTGACCTTTGTGCCGGAGCACGATATTCGCTTCGCCGAGGCGGAGGTGGGGGCGAAGTATTGGATGCGGCTCGGCCGAGGGTTCCTTGAGGCGGGAAAACCCGAGCCGGCCTTGAACGCCTACCTCAACGCCCTCCACAACGACCCGCGTCAACTGGACGCCGCGCTGCAGGTCGCAAGACTGTTATTGGAACTCACGCAGATCCGACTGAAGGCGCAACAGCTTCCCGAGGCCCTCGCCGCGTTCAAACAAGGGGCCGTCGTCCTCGAACACCTCTTTGAGCAGCCGCTCGCTTCCGACCAACTCGCCGCGATCAAAACCCAGCTCCAGCAGACCTTGCTGGTTCTGAAAGCGTACCACCAGGCTCCTTGAAAATTTCTGGGGTGTCCCGTAAGCTAGACGTTGAGGGGTAACACGACCATGCGCACACTCACGCAACGCCAAGAGCACGTCGTCAAAACTATCAAACAATGGATCCACGAACACGGCTATCCCCCTACCATTCGAGAGCTCGGCGCGCGCCTCGGCATCAAAAGCCTTCGTGGGGTGACGACACACCTTGATGCCATTGCCAGGAAAGGTCATCTGACCCGTAGCCGAGGGGCGAGGGGCATTCGCCTGGGCACCAGTTGGGTGGAGCAAGTCATGTCGGTGCCCATTGTCGGGCGTATCGCCGCGGGACAACCGCTGTTAGCCGAGGAACAGATCGAAGGGCGTTTGATGATTGATGCCTCACGCCTCGGCGCTGCGATGAGTGAAGGCACACCGCAACATTTCGCCCTCAAGGTCAAAGGCAACAGCATGGAGGGTGCCGGGATTTTGGATGGGGATTACGTGATCGTGCGCCAGCAATCCGATGCGCAGAATGGTGAGATTATCGCTGCCCTCATCGGGGAAGACGCCACCGTCAAGCGATTCTTCAAGGAAGATAACCGCGTTCGCCTGCAGCCCGAGCATCCAGACGTGGAACCCATTGTCCTCGACGCTGGCAAGCCGGTGCAGGTGCTCGGCAAAGTCGTCGCGGTCTTTCGTCAATTGCTTGCGTAAGAAAAAATTTTATAAGGCCCTTGACGATTGCATAATCGATCAGGTAGATTTTCGGTAACAAAGAACGAGACCACTCGTTCGCCGCTCTTTGAGCAATCAATACGTCTGATCAGGGCACACTTCCCCGCCACAGATCGTTGGCGGGGACGCGCCAAGCAGTGTGGCGTGCGCCGAAAGGCGGGGTCGCAAAGCTACAGGGCTCTCGCTGAGGAGGAACTCAGCAGGGCAGCCAGTTGCCAGATACAATCGCCCCGACAGGTCCTGTCGGGGCCGCGACCCTTGACACGATAGGTGCCAAGGGTTTTTTGTTGGCCGCTCCTCGAATGGATGACACACGGAGGTGTTGTATGGGCATGCAACGGTTCGCACGCGTGACCGTCGTGGGTCTTACCGCAGTCTTCTTCCTCTTGTTAAGCCTTGTGATCGTTGCGCCACTTGTCCATGCCGTAGATGAGCCCTCTGCTGAAGCCGCTGAGGCGTCCGCCCCAGAGATGAGCCTTGAGCACATGCGGGCCGAAATCGCCGCCGAGGAGGATCCGGAACTTCGCGCCGCGATGGAAGAGCAGCTAGACCTCATCGAATCCGGTCAACTGGACTTGCAGACCCTTGAGCGAGACATCACTGGTGGTGGTGCTGGTGGAGTTGTTG
>JACQRA010000033.1 GCA_016206725.1 Candidatus Omnitrophota bacterium | reverse complement strand
TCACTTAATCACCTAATCACGCTTTACCTCACGCTTTACCATTGTCCTACTCGGAAGGCCTGCTCCCGTTTCGATCCGATCGAAATCAAACAAATCTTCACCCCCAACAACTCCTCAATGCGATGCAGATACGCCTGCGCGGCATGGGGCAAATCGTCAAACTGCTCCGCCTGGGTCGTATCCGACTGCCAGCCAGGCAGCGATTCATAGATGGGCTTGGCTCGATCTAACGAGGCGATGTTGGATGGGAAGTCGGCGAGGCGCCTGCCGTTGATCTCGTAGGCCGTACACAGTTGGATGGTTGGCATTTCATCCAGCACGTCGAGCTTGGTGACGACCATCGCATCGCAGCCGTTGACCTGCACCGCATGGCGGGCGATCACCGCATCAAACCAGCCGCAGCGGCGAGGCCGCCCGGTGGTGGCCCCAAACTCATTGCCCCGAGCGCGAATGTGCTGCATCAACTCGGCGGCAAACTCCGTCGGCAGAGGCCCTTCGCCCACGCGGGTCGTATAGGCTTTGACCACGCCGATCACTCGATCGATGCACGTCGGCGGCACCCCGGCCCCCACACAGGCCCCACCCGCCGTCGCGTTGGAGGAAGTCACATACGGGTAGGTGCCGTGATCGATGTCGAGCAACGTGCCCTGCGCGCCCTCGAACAACAACCGCTGCTTCCGGACCATCGCTTCGTGCAGGAACCGCGTCGTATTCGTCACAAACGGCTCAATCGCCTTGGCGAATTGACGGTATTGCCCCCGTAAGGGGTCGAACTCGACAGGAGACTCATGGTAGATGGCGGTCAATAACCGATTTTTCTCGTCAACGTTCTGCCGAAGCTTGCGCTCAAACACCGCCTCGTCATACAGATCGGCCACGCGAATGCCGCACCGCGCGACTTTGTCCACGTAGCACGGCCCGATGCCGCGCCCCGTCGTGCCGATGCGCCCTCCGCCACCCTGCACGGCGGATCCCGAGGAACTGCGGGCTTTCTCCTCCGCCACGTCGAGCCGTTTATGGTACGGAAAAATCAGATGGGCTTGGTCGCTGAGTTTCAGGGTCTGCTGAACGTTCAACCCTTGCGCCTGTCCCTCGGCCCCAGGCCTCGGGATCCCTCGCCGAGGATCCCGAGCGTACGCGAGGGAGAGACGTTGGACCTCTTCCAGGAGGGCTTCAGGGTCCACGACGACCCCGTTGCCGATCACGCCGATCTTGCCGGGATGCAACAGCCCTGAGGGGATCAGGTGGAAGACAAACTCCTCGTCGTCTGAAACGACGGTATGCCCCGCGTTATTCCCGCCCTGGTAGCGCACGATGATGTCGGCGTCCTTCGCCAACACATCGATCACCTTGCCCTTGCCCTCATCGCCCCACTGGGCTCCCACAACCACAATGTTCATAGGCGCGTGAAGCGTGTTTCGTGAAACGTATCTCGCGAGATACGAGATACGAGATACGAGATACGAGACTGTTGCTTAGAGGGAGATGAGTTTGGCATCAATGATCTGCTTGAACGTCTTGATCTTCGCGAGGACGTTGGGAGACACCGCTTGGTCCACGTTGACGACCGTGACGGCGAGTCCTCCCGGCTTCTCGCGGCCGTTCGACATCCCCGCAATGTTGATTTTCGCATCGCCCAACACCGTTCCCAGATGGCCGATGAGTCCCGGCTTGTCATGGTTTTTGATCACCAGCATGTAGCCGGTCGGGACCGCCTCGACGACAAAGCGGTCGATCTTCACGATCCGCGGTTCCCGACGAACCGAGAGCGTTCCTTGCAATTCCAATCGCGTGCCGTCGCTGATGACCTCAACCGTCACGAGGTTGGCGAATTCTTCCGACCGGTTGGATTTGGCCTCAACCAACTTCACTCCCCGCTCCGAGGCGATGAACGAGGCATTGACGTAGTTGACGCTCTCCCCGACCATCGGCTCCAAGATGCCCTTCAGCACCGCGAGGGTCACGGGGGCGGTGTTGTGCTGCGTCACCTCGCCCACAAACGTCACCCGCACCTCAGCCACCTGGGCGCCGACGAGCTGGGCGGCGAGCGAGCCCATCTTTTCGCCCAAGGTGATGTAGGGTTGGAGCAGTTGCAGCGTCTTGGCATCGACCGAGGGCATGTTGACGGCATTGCGGATGCCGCGACCCAGCAGCGTATCCGCCACTTGCTTGGCGACTTCAATGGCCACGTTCAATTGGGCTTCTTCGGTGGCGGCCCCAAGGTGCGGGGTCACGACGATCTGAGGCAATTTGAAGAGCGGGTTCTCACCGGGCGGTTCTTGCTCGAAGACGTCCAGCGCCGCCCCGGCCACCGTGCCGTTTCCGATGGCATTGGCGAGTTCGGCTTCGTCAATGATGCCGCCCCGCGCGCAGTTGATGAGCCGAACCCCCTTGCGCATCTTCTTGAATTCTTTGGGCCCGATGAGGTGGCGGGTCTGGGAAGTCAGCGGCACGTGGAGCGTGATAAAGTCGGAGGATTCCAACAGTTCGTCGAATCCCACTACCTGCGCCTCAAGTTGCTGGACGTGCTCGGTGGAGAGGAAGGGATCGTGCGCCAGAATGCGCATGCCAAACGCTTGCGCGCGTTTAGCCACCTCGGAGCCAATCTTCCCCAACCCAACCACCCCGAGCGTCTTGCCGAAGAGCTCCGTGCCCGTGAAGGCGGCCCGCTCCCACTTGCCCGCGCGCAGATGCGCATCGGCCCGCGGCACGTGCCGAGCCAGCGCCAGCAGCAAGCTCATCGTATGTTCGGCGGCTGAGATCGTATTGCCGCCCGGCACATTCATCACGATAATCCCGCGCTTGGTCGCGGCATCCACGTCCACGTTATCCAACCCGACCCCGGCGCGGCCGATCACCTTGAGCCGATCCGCTTTCTGGATCACCTCGGCCGTGACCTTGGTCGAACTGCGGACGATCAGCCCTTCATAGGGTTTGATGATGCCGGCCAGCTCCTTGGGGCTGAGGCCGATTTTCACGTCGACCTTCAGGCCGTCCTGCGCCTTGAGGATCTGAATCCCTTCGTCAGAGAGATGGTCAGCAACCAGCACGTTGATGGCCATGGCTACCGCGCTCCAATCAGGCCTTGAAACGCTTTCAGCCCCTGGCCGGGTGTCACCGACGCCCCCAACTCGATGAGGCTCAACTCGACACTCGCCAGCGCCACGAGCAGGTCGAAGGCGCCGATGTATCCCATGTGCGCGATCCGAAAGACCTTGCCGGCCATCTCCCCTTGCCCGCCGGCCAAGGTGACCTGATAGCGATCCTGAATCTGCTTGACGAGCTTCTTCGTATCCACGCCCTCCGGCGCGCGCACGGCTGTCACGCCATTAGAGGGCCGTTTGGCAAACAGTTTCAGGCCCATGGCTTGAATGCCGGCGCGGGTGGCGTTGGCGAGTAGCGCCGAGCGCTTCAGGAACGCCTCAACCCCCTCGGCGAGGATCGCCTGCAAGGCGGCATCGAGTGCCACCACCAACGACACGCTTGAGGTATAGGGGGTATCGTCATCGACCAGGGCCTTCTTGTATGCTCGCATGTCAAAGTAGTACCGCGGGCTTTTCGCCGCCTCAGCCCGCTTCCAGGCTTTGGGACTCAGACTGAGAAATGCCAACCCCGGAGGCAACATCAAGCCTTTTTGCGATCCGCTCACCAGCGCATCAATCCCCCAGGCTTCGGTCCGGCACTCATCGGCTAAGAGCCCGCTGATGGCATCCACGACGAGCACCGCGTTGGTCTCACGGACGATCGAGCCGATCGTTTGCATGTCGTGGACGACGCCGGTGGACGTCTCGCACAAAGTGGAGAACACGGCTGAGGCTTCCGGATGGGCCTTGAGGGCCTCGCGGACCTGCTGCGGATCAACCGCCTCGCCATAGCTCACCGAAATCGGGATCACCTTCACTTCGTAGGCGGCGCACAGATCCTTCCATCGCTCGGCGAACTTCCCCCCGAGGATCACCACCGCCGTCTCGCCCGGCGAGAGCAGGTTGCACACCGAGGCTTCCATGGCGCCGGTGCCGGAACTCGTGAAGACGACGACCGGCTGGGTTGTTTGGACGACGGTTTGCAACCCCTGCTGCACCCGTTTGAACAGCGCGCGATATTCCGCGGTGCGATGATGGATGATCGGCCGCCCCAGCGCCTCCTGCACCTGCGGCGGCAGCGGTGTCGGTCCCGGCGTCAAGAGGTACTGCTTATGCATCGGTCTGGTCCTTTCGAGGGGACACAAAACAATTTCTAAAAAGTGGTTTGTGTCCCCGATTTCACTTCTTGATTTTTTGCCCTGGATAAATCACGTCGTCGACGACGCCATAGGTCTTCGCTTCCTCGGCGGACATGAAGTAATCCCGATCGCTGTCCTGCTGGATTTTCTCCAACGACTGGCCGGTGTGCTTGGCGAGGATGTCGTTGATCCGTTCGCGCAGCCGCAAGATCTCTTTGGCCTGGATGGAGATATCGGCCGCCGCCCCTTGGACGCCGCCCCAGGGTTGGTGGATCATAATCCGCGAGTTGGGAAGCGTGAAGCGCTTGCCTTTGGTTCCCGCGCACAACAATAACGCGCCCATGCTCGTCGCCTGCCCCACGCAATAGGTCGCCACCGACGGCTTCACAAACTGCATCGTATCGTAAATCGCCAGACCCGCCGTCACCGAGCCGCCCGGCGTATTGATGTAGACATTGATGTCTTTGTCCGGGTCTTCCATCTGGAGGAACAACAGTTGCGCAATGACCAGATTGGAAATCACGTCATCCACCGGCGTACCGATAAAGACGATGCGGTCTTTCAACAATCGTGAGTAGATATCATACGCCCGCTCCCCTCGAGCGGATTGCTCCACGACCATCGGGACTAACGTCTGACCATGTTCGTTCATGCTTCGCTCCTTTCAACCGTCGCAACGCTCAACAACCACGCGATCGTCTTCTCCTGGAGAATCGAGGACACAATCGACGGCCACAGGCCTTTGGCATCCAGCAGGCGGCGCACCTCCGTGGGATCCTTTCCCATGCGAGTCGCCAGCTTCCAGAGCCGATCCATCATCTCATCCTGGGTGACCGACAGGCGTTCCTTCTCTGCGATCCGATCCACGATAAACGCCAGCTTCACATGCCGGGAGGCGTTCGTGCGAACTTGCTCCTCGTACTTCGTCGCTTCCTGCTGCACCTGCTCCTCACTCATGCCCGCGAGCAACAAGCGGGCGTGGAACTCCCGTTTCAATCGCTCGGTCTGCCGACTGACCAGTCGCGCGGGCAGCTCAAACTGATGCCGCGCCAACAGGGCGTCGCAGAGTTGTTGCTCAAGCTCGTGTTGCTGTTGCGTCGTGTTCTGCTCGCGCAACTTGGCCTCAAGATGCGTCTTGAGCAATTCCACGTTCTCAAATCCTACATCTTTGGCGAATTCGTCATCCAGAGCCGGCACACGTTTTTCTTTGGCTTCCCCCTGTCCGGTCGGGACGAGTTGAGCCATCGATTCCTGGAGTCGGCTCAGGGCTTGCGCGACTTCCTCAGCTGCCACCGCAATCGAGGATTTCTTCAAAGGAATTCGGCGATAGTCGCCAAGGGGAAAATCCGGTTCTACCTCCACCTGCGCTTCAAGCTGCATCCCCTTCGCTTCATCAAATTCCAGGTGGATGATCTCGAAGGGCCCCACCGGCTTGAGCTTGTGGTCGCTGATCACCTGTTCCACGACGTGCCGCGTGAGACGACGCACCGTCTCATCACGAATCGCCGTCGGGTGGTGCTGTTCCACGAGCTCCTTCGGAGCTTTCCCTTTGCGAAAGCCGGCGATGGTCGCTTCCCGTTGGACCTCTTGCACCACGGCCTCGCGCACCGGCTGGACCGCCTGGGCCTTGAGGTGAATCGTGAAGACGTACTGGCACGGCTGCGATTGCTTCATCGCCACCGTCATCGGACCCTCAGCGGTCTGTGTTTTTGAGGCGCGCCCAAACATCGCTTACATCCTGAATTTTTCGCCCAGATAAATCTCGCGGGCTTTCGGATCGGTGATCAGCTCTTGGGCGGTGCCGGCAATCAGCACCCGGCCTTCGGCCATGATGTAGGAGCGGTCCGTGATC
>JACQRA010000027.1 GCA_016206725.1 Candidatus Omnitrophota bacterium | reverse complement strand
GTTCTTGTTGATTCAGTGGTTGGCGCCGTTGGCCTCGGAGGCTCCGGAATTCATCGTCGCGGTCCTCTTCGCGTTACGCGGCAATGCCAAGGCCGGGCTGGGCACGCTCGTCTCCTCCAAGGTGAATCAATGGACGCTGTTGATCGGGATGCTGCCGTTGGTCTACGCGATCTCCGGCGGCCACGTGCAGCCGATGCATCTGGACGGCCGTCAAGCCGAAGAAATTTTGTTGACCGCCGCGCAGTCGCTGCTGGCGGTGGTGATTCTGGCCAATCTCGGCTTCGGGGTGTGGGAAGGCGTGCTCCTGGCGAGCTTGTTTGTGATGCAATTACTGATTCCCGATCCGCGGGTTCGGATCGGGTTTTCGATCGTGTACGTCGTCCTCGCCATCGCCTATCTGGGAAACACAACGTATCGTCGGTCGATGAAGGAATTGTTGAAAAGTTTCAGGCCTCCTGGGTTATAATAGTCGCTATGGGGGTCTGCCAGCGATGCCACGGCCACGCGTACGATCCACGTCCAAAAGAAGTCTGGTCACACGTCCTGCCAAGAAGTTGCCGAGCCGTTCCCGCTCGGCTGCTCGGCGCTCGCACGTACGAAGGCCGGTCGTCACAGCGCCTCGCTCCCGACCGAGGTTGAGATCGTCCGTCGTATCTCAGCAGGCGGCTCCTCCATCACCACCGGGCCACATCGCTGCTGCGGCATCAACGCCTCCTCGGCCGATACGCCACGAGCCATTTGTCATTCCTACCACGTACGGCGATCATCGCATCGTCCTGATGGTCAAAGACCCGTGGTGGTTGCATGCCTACTGGGAGGTTGATCCATCAAGGGAGCGACAGACTCGTAGTCAGGCGCCTCCGGAGGAGATCGGCGGGATGCAATCGATCCTACGGGTCTACAACGTGACGCATCGCCGATTCCCTGACGAGCCCCCCAACGGATCCTTTGATATCAGCCTCTCAGGCCTGGCGAACCACTGGTACATCCAAGCGGATAACCCTGGCCATGAGTTCATCGTGGATATCGGCCTCCTGACGACCAGCGGACGGTTTCTCTTGTTGGCTCGCTCGAATCGGGTGACCACCCCTCGCGTGGGTCCCGCTGAATGGATGGATGAGACCCTGAAAGCCCACCTCGCGGGAGCGCTCTCCTCGGCCAGTGTGAGGGCGCGCGCTACCCACCACTAACGTCTCATGGGCAACGGTCCGCACGGTTACCTCGCGATTCTGCTCCACTCGCATCTGCCGTTTGTGCGCCATCCGGAGCATGAGGAATTTCTCGAAGAGCGGTGGCTCTTTGAGGCGATCACCGAAACGTACCTGCCGCTGCTCGAGCGCTTCCATCGGTTGGCGGAGGATCAGGTGCCGTTTCGGATCACGATGTCGTTGACGCCAACCTTGTTGGCGATGCTCTCCGACGGCTTGCTCCAGGAACGGTATCTGCGTCATCTGGATCGGCTGATTGAATTGGCCGACAAGGAATGCGCGCGCACGAAAGAACAGACGGCCTTCCATCCACTTGCGCAGTTCTACCGTCAGCGCTTCACGACGGCCCGCCGTCAGTTCGGAGAGACCTACCATCGCAATCTGATCGCCCCATTTCGCGAGTTGATGGAACGAGGCTACCTGGAGCTGGTCACCTCGGCCGCGACCCATGGCTATTTGCCATTAATGGACCTCCATCCTGCCGCGGTGCGCGCACAACTCGCCGTCGGTGTGGAGGCCTTCGAGCAGGCGTTTGGCCGGCGGCCCCTCGGGATCTGGTTGCCCGAGTGCGGGTATCACCCCGGCCACGATCAGATGCTCAAGGACCTCGGGATTCGGTTTTTCGTGACGGACGCTCACGGCGTGCTCTTTGGTTCGCCCCGTCCGAAATACGGCGTCTATGCGCCGGTGTATTGCCGCAGCAAAGTCGCCGCCTTTGGGCGGGATTTAGAATCCTCGAAAAGCGTGTGGAGCGCGAAAGACGGCTATCCGGGCGATCCGGATTACCGCGAGTTCTATCGGGACATCGGCTTCGATTTGGACTATAGCTACATCCGCCCCTATTTGAACGGAGACGGCACGCGTTTGCACACAGGTCTCAAGTACTATCGGATCACCGGAGCCACGGAGGACAAAGCCCCCTACGATCCGTCGCGCGCGCTCGAAACAGCCGCCAGGCATGCCGGCAATTTTCTGTTCAACCGTGAGCGGCAGATCGAATCCCTCAGCTCGCTGATGGACCGTCAGCCGATCGTGGTCAGTCCCTACGATGCCGAGCTGTTCGGCCACTGGTGGTTTGAGGGGCCGGACTGGTTGGAGCTGCTCATCCGGAAAGTTCACTACGACCAGAACGTGTTTCGGCTGAGCACCCCGTCAGACTATCTGGCGCGCTACCCACGCAACCAGGTCATTCAGCCGACGATGTCGAGTTGGGGTTATCAAGGGTATCACGAAGTCTGGCTCAACGGATCCAACGATTGGATCTATCGCCACCTGCATAAGATGGTCGAACGCATGGTCGAGCTAGCCGATCGGTATCCGGACGCGAGCGGGTTGGAGCAGCGCGCCCTGAACCAAATGGGCCGAGAGCTGCTGCTAGCCCAGTCTTCTGATTGGGCGTTCATCCTCAAAACCCAAACCCATACCACCTATGCCTACCGGCGGATGCATGACCACCTCGGTCGCTTCAGCCGACTGTACGACGCGCTCACCCGCCATGACCTTCACGAGTCGTGGCTCACCGAGATTGAGGCGACCGACAACTTGTTTCCCTTTATTGACTACCGCGTGTACCGTACGTGAACATCCTCCTCGTGGTTTCTGAAGTCACCCCATTCGTGAAGACCGGCGGGCTGGCGGATGTCGCCGGCGCGCTGCCGAAGGCCTTGGCGCGGTTGGGACACGATGTCCGCGTCATCCTGCCGCGGTATCGCGAGGTGGAGGCATCGGGTGTCAGCCTAACTCGCCGGTCTGAGCGTGCGGTCGTCCAACTTGACTCGCGCGCGCGTGAAGGCTCCCTCGTCGAAAGCCGGATGCCGGGCGGGACGATTCCGGTCTACCTGGTCGAGCAGCCGGCGCTGTTTGATCGCGACGGCGTGTATCAAGCCGCCGGCACGGATTTTTCCGATAACCTTGAGCGGTTTAGTTTCTTCAGCCAAGCCATGTTGGCTCTCATCCCGCAACTCGGCTGGCGCCCCGACATCGTCCATGGCCACGATTGGCAAACGGCGCTGGGTATCGCTCACCTGAAACTGACTCGTGGTTCGGATCGGTTCTGGCGCTCGGCGCGGACGCTCTTCACCGTCCACAATCTCGCGTATCAAGGGGTGTTTCCGAGTGAGGGGTGGGCGCTCACCGGGTTGCCTGATGAGGCGTTTCGAATGGGCGGCCTGGAGTTCTACGGGAAGGTCAACTGTCTCAAGGGAGGGCTGGTCTACGCGGATCGTCTCTCGACGGTCAGTCCCACCTACGCTGAGGAGGTTCAAACGCCGGCCTTCGGCTGCGGCCTGGACGGTCTCCTGCGACAGCGGCGCGATCGCCTGACGGGGATTCTGAATGGGATTGACGTCGACGTCTGGGACCCAAACACCGATCCGCATCTCGCCGCGCGCTACAACGTGCGGCGCCTCAGCGGAAAGGCGCGATGTAAAGCGGCGCTTCAGCGTCAATGCCGTCTGCCGCAACAGCCGGCACTGCTCATCGGCATGATCCAGCGCCTCGCCGAGCAAAAAGGGATCGACCTCTTGCTTGAGACGCTGCCTCGCCTGATGGAGCAGCCGATTCAGATCGCGCTCCTTGGCAACGGCGATCCGCGCTACCAGGAACGCCTCACCAAGTTTGCAAAGACGTATCCGGATCGAGTGAGCGTGACGCTGCGGTTCGATGAGGTGCTGGCTCACCGGATCGAAGCGGGGGCCGATGCGTTCTTGATGCCCTCGCGTTTTGAGCCGTGCGGGTTGAATCAGATGTACAGCATGCGCTACGGTACCGTCCCGGTCGTTCATCGCACCGGCGGCTTAGCGGATACGGTCACCGATGTCACCCCGAAGACGCTGGCGAATCGGACCGCAAGGGGATTCGTCTTTCGGTCGCATGCCCCCCAGGCGTTGCTGCAGGCGGTCGAGCGCACCCTCCAACTCTTCGCTGATCGACGGGCATGGACGCAGGTCATGCGAACCGGCATGCAGCAAGATTTCTCTTGGGATCGTTCGGCGCGGGCCTACGTCCAACTGTATGAACAGGCCATGACCGCATGATCGTAACGGTGACACTGAACCCTTCCTTGGATGAGTGGGTATGGATGCGCCGCCTTGATCTAGGGACGCTGAATCGGGCCGTTCGTTTCCAGCGCTATGCCGGTGGGAAGGGCATCAACGTCGCGCGGGGAATCCATGAATTAGGCGCCAACACCCTGGCGGTGGCCATGGCGGGTGGCAGCGATGGGCAGCTGCTGGGAAAACTCCTCAGTCAAGACGGCATCGCGCATCGGTTCGTGACGATTCCCGGGGAGACGCGCAATAACTACCAGATTCAAACTGACCGTCCTCGCGGTATCACGCAGATCAACACGCCAGGCCCCACGGTATCTCGTCGAGACCTTCGTCATCTTGAGCGGCTCCTGCGCGATCTCCCGGCCACCAGTCGATGCATCGTCTTGTCGGGGAGCCTGCCGCCCGGCGTCTCAACCACCACGTATGCGCGCTTGCTCAGAGGCGTACGGGAAAGACGCGCTCTGACGGTCCTTGATGCCTCTGGCGCTTCCTTGCGGCATGGACTTTCGGCAAGGCCCTGGCTCATCAAACCCAATCGTGCGGAGGCCGAAGAGCTGCTGGGACGTTCCTTGCGTCAGCGTCATGACATCGTGCAAGCCGCCCAGGATCTTGTGCGGCGTGGACCGGCCTCCGTGTTACTCTCGATGGGTGAAGAGGGAGCCGTTCTCGCCGTGGCGCATCCTTCCCTCACACTCTTCGCGACGACTCCTCGGGTCAAGACGAACTCGCCGGTTGGGGCGGGGGATTCCTTGGTGGCCGGATTCGCGGTGGGGTGGTTACGCACGCGGTCGTGGCGGGACGCGCTGCGTCTCGGGGTTGGGTGTGGTGCGGCCTGCGCCATGACGCCAGGCACCGAGCTGTTTCATCGAGCCGACGCCCTGCGTCTGGCTCGTCGAGTCGTCATCACAACCCTGTGAACGATGGAAGACGTGCTGGCAAACGGGTATCTCATGCTGCTGGGGGTGTTAGCCCTCTACGGGCTCTACCGCTATTACCTGTTGATCCTCTATTTTCGCGGTCGGTCCCTGCGTCCGGTCGAGCCGACGCCACCGAGGGCATGGCCGAGGGTCACGATCCAGATCCCGGTCTATAACGAGCGCGACGTGGTCGAGCGGACGATTCGATCTGCCTGCGAGGTGGACTACCCTCAGGATCGACTTGAGATTCAAGTGCTCGATGACTCAACCGACGAGACCTCCACGATCATCGCGACGCTCCTCGAGCGTTATCAGGCGCGCGGTCTGACTCTTCAGCACCTCCGTCGTTCAACGCGGAGCGGCTTTAAGGCCGGCGCGTTAACCGAAGGGCTGCGTCATGCGGCGGGAGATTTCCTCGCCGTTTTTGATGCGGATTTTCTCGTGCCGCGAGACTTCCTGCATCGCACCGTGCCGTTCTTTACCGATCCGCTCGTGGGGATGGTCCAGGCTCGCTGGGGGCATCTCAACCGGGACTACAGCCTCCTGACTCGGCTGCAGGCGATCCTGTTGGACGGGCACTTTGGCATCGAGCAATCGGCTCGTTGCGCGGCAGGACACTTTTTCAGTTTTAATGGCACGGCGGGGATATGGCGCAAGACGGCGATTGTGGACGCAGGCGGATGGTCCGCGCAGACGCTCACGGAAGACCTCGATCTCTCCTATCGGGCTCAGTTGAAGGGGTGGCGCGGGGTGTTTCTGCCTGAGCTGGTCTGTCCGGCGGAGCTGCCCATCGAGATGACGGCGTGGAAGATCCAGCAGTTCCGATGGACGAAAGGGTCTGTGGAGACGGCAAAGAAACTCTTAAGGAATGTCCTGCGCGCTCCGATTCCCTGGAGCGTCAAACTGGACGCGGTGGGGCACCTGACGTCGTACGTGTGCTACCCGCTTGGGTTGATTGCCAGCCTCGGGACCATTCCGCTGATGATGGGATGGTTGCCGTGGCCGCATCAGATCGTGGCGGATGTTGTGTGGTTTGTCCTCCTGACCGTCTCCGGCGCGTGCTTCTACCTGTGCGGCCAGCGAGCCCTCGATCCCTCGTGGTTCACACGCATCCCACTCGTTCCCTGGAGTCTCGCCGTGACGGTGGGGTTGTCCGTCAATAACGCCTGGGCGGTGTGTGAAGCCCTCCTGGGTCGCTCCTCCCCGTTTCTGCGCACTCCGAAATTCGGCGCTCGTCCTCGATGGGCTCTCTGGGATTCTCGACGCGATCGCGCATTCCACGGCAGTCCGATGGGATGGATTGAATTGGGGCTGGCGTTGTACTTCGGGATGGGAGCCGTGGCAGCCCTTCATCGTCAGCTATGGTTGACAGCGCCGTGGTTGATGCTCTTCGCCGCAGGATTCGGCTATGTGGGATGGTTCTCGCTGCGGCCGGACAGCCCCATTCGATGGCTCGGTGGTCGGCTGTCCACGGCCTCGTGGCGTCCCTCCGAGGTTTGACGACCACTCCGCGCATTTGCTACACTGGCGCGCCATGTTACCTACCGTGACGATCGTCGGAGCAGGGCAAGTGGGGGCGACGGCCGCCCACCTGCTCCTCTTGAAAGGACTGGCCAACGTCGTCCTGATTGACGTCGTCGAAGGACTCGCCGCGGGCAAATCGTTGGATCTCCTGCAGGCTGCCGCGATCGAGAATCTGGGTGTCGCGGTCACCGGCAGCACCGACTACGCGGCGATGGCCGGCAGTCGGCTCGTCGTCATCACGGCGGGGTTGGCCCGCAAGCCCGGCATGTCGCGGGATGACCTGTTGGCCGCGAACGCGAACATCGTCGGGCCGATCGCCGATCACGTGGCGCGATTCGCTCCTCAGGCGGTGGTGATCGTGGTCACCAATCCACTCGATGTGATGACCCGTCTCGTTCTCCAGCGCACGGGTTTTCCTCGTGAGCGCGTGTTGGGCATGGCCGGCACGCTGGATACCGGCCGCTTGCGGGCGTTTGTAGCGCAGCGACTTGCCGTCAGCCCCGCGAGCGTTCAGGCGATGGTGCTGGGGTCTCATGGGGATTTGATGGTCTGCGTGAAGGATTCCATCAGGGTGGACGGGACGGCCGTGAGTCAACGGCTCCCTGCGCCCGACGTCGATCAGCTCATCACGCGAACGCGAGACGGAGGGGCGGAGATCGTCTCGCTCTTAAAATCTTCCAGCGCCTACTATGCGCCGGCCGGCGGCATTGTGCAGATGGTGACGGCGATCCTACGCGACACGCACGAGATCATGCCGGCGTGTGTGTGCTTAGAGGGGGAGTATGGACTGCGCGAGGTGTGCCTCGGTGTGCCCGTCGAGTTATCGGCCAGGGGGGTGGCGCGGGTTGTTGAGCAGCCGCTCAGCCCCCAGGAGCGGGAGGCGCTCCACCGCGCGGCCGAGCAGGTTCGTACGCAACTCAAATAGGTTGTGACATGACTGTGCAAAAAGGACTGGAAGGGGTGGTGGCGTCGGACACGCAACTCTCCGACGTGGACGGGGTGAAGTGTCAACTCATCTATCGCGGGTATTCCATTGACGAGCTCGCGGGGCGGGCGAGCTACGAAGAGGTCAGCTTCTTGTTGCTCAACGGCCACCTCCCCAATCGCGCTGAACTAACCGAGTGGATGCAGCAACTCGTCACGCGTCGCGCGCTCCCCCCCGACGTCCTCCAAACAATGCAGCGGTTGCCCTACGGAGACCCGATGGCGTACCTTCGTACCGTCGTCTCGCTCCTCGGGCTCTCCGATCCCTCGGCGGAACACATAGACGCGGCGCGGCTTCGGGAACAAGGGATCGAGTTGATCGCGAAGACGCCGACCATCGTGGCGACATTCGAGCGACTGCGAAAGAAGCAGCCCATGCTCGGCCCTCGGCCTGAGTTGGGCCATGCCGCAAACTTCCTCTATATGTTGCATGGCGAAGAGCCCTCACGAGACGTGGCGTCGGCGCTCGATGCCTACCTGGTCCTCTTGGCCGAGCACGGGTTCAATGCCTCGACCTTCGCCGCCCGCACGACGGTGGCGACCCAGAGCGATCTCTATTCCGGCATCACGGCCGCCATCGCCACCCTCAAAGGACCGCTCCATGGGGCGGCGAACACCAAGGCGATGGAGATGCTGGTTGACATTGGTTCTGCGGATCGCGTGGACGCGTACGTTCAGAAGACGTTGCAGGACCACAAGCGGTTCATGGGCTTTGGGCATCGCGTCTATAAGGGCGCTGATCCACGGGCCAAGCATCTACGGGAGCTCTCTCAGCGGCTGGCGAGCGTGAATGGCGAGGTGAAGTGGTTTGAGATCTCCGAGCGCCTCAAAGACGCGGTCTGGCAGGCGAAGAAACTCCACATCAACGTGGATTTCTATTCCGCCTCGTTGCTCTATTACCTCGGCATCCCCGTCGAACTGTTCACGACCATCTTCGCCTGCGCCCGGATGGCCGGCTGGTGCGCGCATATCATGGAGC
>JACQRA010000026.1 GCA_016206725.1 Candidatus Omnitrophota bacterium | reverse complement strand
GTGTTGGGCGGCGCTGCGAGTCGCCTCACGGCTCGGTGCGGGCAAGACCGTGGTGACGATGTTTCCCGATACCGGTGAGCGGTACGTCAGCATCCAACCGTATTTTGAAGGGCGTTCATGAGCTATATGATCGGTCTCAAATGCCGCGAATGCGGACGGGCGTATCCCAAAGAAGTGATTTTCGTCTGCGAGTACTGCTTCGGCAGCATCGAGGTGGACTACGACTACGATGCCATCCGGCGCGTCCTGACCAAGGAAGCGATCGCCAGGAGGCCGGAGTCGTTGTGGCGCTACCGGGAGCTGTTGCCCATCGAAGGGGATCCGGCGGTCGGGCTCTCATCCGGTTTTACCCCCTTCTTCCGCTCAGAGCGCCTGGCAGAACGCCTAGGGGTCGAGGAGCTCTACATCAAAGATGACTCCGTTTCTCACCCGACCCTCTCGTTCAAGGATCGCGTGGTCTCCATTGCCTTGACCCGCGCGAAAGAATTTGGGTTCGACACGGTCGCCTGCGCCTCGACCGGCAATCTCGCCAACTCGGTCGCGGCGCTCTCGGCCCGGGCGGGATTTCATCGCTACATCTTTATTCCCTCTGATCTTGAGATGGGCAAGATCATCGGTTCGCTGATCTATCGCCCCACACTGGTGGCGGTGGAGGGGACCTATGACGACGTGAACCGTCTCTGCGCGGAGATCGGCTCGAAGTACCCCTGGGCGTTCGTCAACATTAATATCCGTCCGTACTATGCTGAAGGGTCCAAGACATACGGCTATGAAGTGTTGGAACAGCTGGGTTGGCGCGCGCCACAGCATATCGTCGTCCCATGCGCCGGCGGGTCGTTGATCACCAAGATCAATAAGGCGATCAAGGAATTCAAGCTGCTGGGCCTCATTGATCCTGACGCGCACGTCAAACTCTATGCCTCGCAGGCGACCGGCTGCGCGCCGATCGTCAACACCATCAAAGAGCGATCCGACATCGTGAAGCCGGTCAAGCCCAATACGATTGCGAAATCCCTCGCGATCGGCAATCCGGCCGATGGCTACTACGCGACGAAAACCGCGCTGGAATCCGGCGGATGGGGCGAGTCGGTTAGCGATGAGGAGATCATTGATGCGATGAGGCTTCTGGCGGAAACCGAAGGGGTCTTCACGGAGACGGCGGGAGGCGTGACGCTGGCGGTCGCGAAGAAACTGATCGAGCAAGGCGTCATTCCTCGCGACGAGTCCATCGTCGTGTGCATCACCGGCAATGGCCTGAAAACGCAGGAGCCGTTGCTCAGCCGATTGGGCAAACCGGTTCGGATCAAGCCGACGCTGGCATCGTTTGAATCCACGCTTGGCGAGCAACTCGCGGGTGTTCCGACAAAAAGGAGGGCCTAATATGGCTGTGACCGTGCGGATTCCCACCCCACTGCAACGGTTGACGAACGGGCAAGGAGAAGTGCAGTGTACCGGTTCCACCGTGAACGACCTTCTGGCGGACTTGGAAAAACGGCACCCGGGGGTCAAAGAGCGGATTTGCGATGAGTCGGGCAAGCTGCGGCGCTTCGTCAACGTATTTGTGAACGAAGAAGACATCCGGTTCCTGCAAGGGGATCAGACCGCGGTCAAAGACGGCGACGAGGTCTCCATCATTCCGGCGATCGCCGGAGGGATGGCGTAACATCATCGGTAGCCCCGCACGTTTCGCTGCGCGAAACGAAGACGCGGGGCTCATTGAGGAGGGACGATGGCCAGGAAACAAGTGACACTGATCTTCCCGCAGCACCTCATCAAGGAACCTGTCGTCTACTTGATGGCGAAAGAATGCGAGGTATTGCCCAACATCCGCCGCGCGAAGGTGACTGAGACCGTCGGGGAAGTGACGCTGGAGCTTGAGGGGACCGATGACAATCTCAGGAAAGCTGTTACCTTCCTTGAAAAAAAGGGCGTGAAGGTCGAGCCCGTGGTTGGCGACGTAGTCAACTAACATCGCCCCTTGACATTCACCCACGGGACGTGTATACTCCATACCAGTATAGGAGTATAGGCGCTCATGCCGAAACCACCGAAACACACCGAAAGCCTCACGCGCCTGCGCAAGGTCGAAGGCCAGATCAAAGGCATCCAGCGGATGCTCGAGGAGCAGCGCTACTGCATCGATGTGCTGCAACAGGTCACCGCGGCGCGCCGTGCGCTGGACGAGGTGGCGCTGACGATCATGCGAGGTCACATCAACAGTTGCGTCAGCCACGCGATCCGTCATCGGGATGGCGCGGAGAAGGTGGAGGAGCTGATGCGGGCCATCAACCGGTTTGTCAAATGAGCTTCAGACGGGGACACAAACCATTTTTTAGAAATTGTTTTGTGTCCCCAATTTTCTCTGCCTGTGTCATCTCGAGTTTGGTCCTTCCCGCCGCGGGTTTCGCCACGGCGTGCTGCGACGCGTCTGCTGATCGCCAACCCCGCCTGGCGGCTGCCTCGTGTTGCTGTCCTTCCGAGTGTGCGCTGCAGGCCCGTCATCGCTGCGATGAGGACGGTTCCCGCGCAGCCCTCGACCTCGTCACAGTCCGTTCCGCTTCCTACGTCGGTTCCTCGATAGGGGGCGTCGCGATGTTGTCAACGACGTCCCGGATGTCTTTGGCGCGCGCCGTTGGTCCACCGGCGGAGTGCGCGTTACCCTCTCACCGATCCTGCTACGCCGTCTCCCTGCCGCTTCGCCTGTGATTGCTTCCCATCCTGAGCGTGTTCGTCTATCATCAGGAAAGGGGTGACATCGCATGCGTCCGTCGTTCGTGAGAATTCAATCGTTTATCGCCGTGAATCTGGCCGCCGTCTTAGCGGGGGGGCCGTCTGTCTCAGCCTCCTCACAGCTCCCTGCTCTACTCGCTGAGCTGAAAGCGAAGAACCCCTCCTTACGGGAAGCCCGCACGCGTTGGGAAGCGGCCCAGGCGCGTATCCCTCTCTCGAAAGGCTTACCGGCTCCCCGCATCGGGGTCGAGTTCGAAGAGATTCCCAAGGGCGGTGTCAAGCTGAATCAAGCAACGATCATGTATCAATTGGTGCAATCGCTGCCGTTTCCCGGCAAACTCTCGGCGCGTCACCGCGTGGCCGTCGCTGAGGCACAAGTGGCTGCGGCTGCCTTCAAGCAAACCGAATGGGATCTGATCGCACAGCTCAAGGCGTCCTACTATGATGTCTGGATGCTGGATCGGGAACTGGAGGTGGTTCGCGAGCAGCTCATCTGGGTCAGCCAAGCCGTGACCGCGGCGCAGGCCCGCTATGCGACGGGAGTCGGCGAACAAGCTGATCTGCTGCGCCTTCAAGCCGAGGCGCTACAAACCGGAAACGAAGTGGAGGTGCTGCGGAATCGCCTGGCGGCGGCTGCGGCACATCTCAATCACCTGCTGACCCGTCCGAGCCACGAACCTGTTGATGCATTGGCCGACATCCCCTTGCAGGAGCTGACCGTCACGCCGGATGAGCTGTGGCTGATCGCGCAGGAGCGCCAGCCAGAGTTGCTCGTCATGCGGTATTCGGTTGAACGCGCAGAGGCGGAGTGGCG
>JACQRA010000034.1 GCA_016206725.1 Candidatus Omnitrophota bacterium | reverse complement strand
TTCTTCCTCGGGCGGTGCTGGCCGTCCAGCCGTCGAACGACGACTCCGCGGCGATCGAAACCCTCATCCCGTTCATCAAAGCCCAGCGCCCGCTCCACGGCCAGGCGACCGCCTACGTCTGCGAGAACTACCTCTGCAACTTACCGACGACCGACCTCACCAAGCTGACCGAGCTGCTCGATGCCGTCCAGTGAGCACACGGCATCGACACCCCCCTTGCCGCCTGGTGGTTTTTGTACTAAGCTGAGCTTCATGCGCACTGTGAAGTGGGGAGGGAGTCTGGTCATCGTCACGGTGGTGGCCATCGGCGTGGTGAGTCGGGCGACCGGCTCGGCTTCCGTCGCAGCGCCACACCCCCGCGAGGTGCTCTTCACCTACCAAACCCGTATCAGCCAACTCCCACAGCAGGCGGGGCAGGTTGACGTCTGGGTGCCTTTGGCGAAGACCACCGTCGAACAAGAGGTCCTCCATCGTGAGGTGCGTGCCTCCGTGCCCTATACCATTGGGCAGGATCCGGAGTATGACAACGACATCCTGCACCTTGCGCTGACACCGCCTCTGCCGCCGACGGTTGAGGTGTCGATTGACTATCGCGCCCGCTTGTTGAGTGACACCGTGACAGCCGATTCTGCGCCGACAGCGGACGAGTTGCCCCTGCACCTTGAGCCGCGCGGCCTCGTGATCATTGATGACGAAGTTCGCGCCAGGGCACAGCAAGCCACCCATGGTCGCACGACTGTGCGTGAGCGGGCGCGCGGGATTTACGACACCGTCATCCAGCAGGTGAAGTATGATAAACATGTGCCGGGCTGGGGACGGGGCGATACGCGCCGCGTGTGCCTGTTGGGAGCGGGCAACTGCACCGATTTCCACTCACTCTTTATCTCGATGGCGCGGGCTTCCCACATTCCGGCACGGTTCAAGATCGGGGTCGTCGTCCCACAAGAAGCCTCCGGCACGATTCCGGGATACCACTGCTGGGCGGAATTCTACGCGCAGGGCCAGGGATGGGTTCCCGTGGATGCCTCAGAGGCGTGGAAACATCCGGAGTTGGCGGACTACTACTTCGGAGCGCATGAGGCTGGTCGACTCCTGCTCAGCGTGGGGCGGGATCTCCAACTGATTCCACGGCAGCGCAACGGTCCGATCAACATCTTCTTCTATCCCTACGTTGAGATTGACGGAGTGGTGTTTGACCAAGTGGAGACACAGCTTCTGTTTCAGGAGCTCAAGCACAAGGAGGCGGCATGAAACGCCGTTGGAGCACGGTGATCGGTCTGGTGGTGGGTGTCAGTGGGATGTTGGCGTGGTCCTCGTCGGGCTTTTCGGCGGAGCACGGCGGCAAAGAACACGGGGGGACGACGGCAGCGCCAACAGCGGCGAAGGAACATGGCGGCACGACGGCAGCGCCGGCTGTGAAAGAACATGGCGGCGCCACACAGGAGCACGGCGGTCAGGCGGTGAACGTCGAGCCATCAGCCGAGCAGATCCGCCAGTCCATTCGGGACTACATCGCGCTCATTGAGCAGGAAGAAGGCGCTTTCACGATCGAGGATGAGGTCGCCGGCACGACTCGAACGCTCCAACTGGATCAAGTCCACGAGCGGGTGGGGAAGACCGGAGAGCTGTTCTACTCGTGTACCGACATGAAGGATGCCGAAAACGGGGAGCTCTTGGATCTGGACTTCGACGTGGACGCCTCAGGCGAGGAGTTGGAAGTGGTGGACGTACGCATCCACAAGGTGGGCGGCCAGCCGCGCTACACCTACGACGAGCAGGACAATCGTATTCCCATAGCCGCAGCTATTCAGTAACAGCCGAGGGGTCTGCGATTGAGACGGTCGGCGCCTGTTCACCCCGCCCTTTCTCGAAAGGGCGGGGTGAATCGTTTTCTGCCATCGCGCATCTCAACAAGCAGAAAGGGCATACCGCTTCGACCATGTCTCTCATTGCTGCGCGGATCAAATCGTTGTGGAACAATCAACGGGCGCTCGTGGCCTTTGCCTATTTCTTCCTGATCGTCACGGCGTACTACCTGATCAAGCCGGTCCGCAGCTCCTTCGTCATCAGCCAGTTGGGCAGCGCCCAATTGCCGGCGCTCTACATCCTCACCGCCATCGTGCTCGGAGGGCTCGTCGCCTGGCATGCCCGCCTCGCTCGCCGCATCGCGCCCCAGCGGCTGACGCAGATCGTGCTCGTCGCGCTGGCGCTCCAGTTATTGGCCTTCCGCTGGCTGCTGCCGCTGCCCTTTGGGTGGATCAGCGGTCTGTTCTACCTGTGGGCTTCGATGTTCTCGGTCGTGGCGGTCACCCAGTTCTGGACCATTGCCGATGACCTGTTCAGCCCGACAGAAGCCAAACGCACGTTCGGGTTCATCGGGGCAGGCGGCATTGCCGGCGGGGTTGTTGGCGGAGCGCTGGCGGGCCTGTTGGTCCGCTGGATGCGCAGCGAAGACCTGCTCATCATCGCCGCAGCGTTCTTGGGCCTGAGCCTGGTGCTCGTCAGGCGGCTCTGGACAGCGCCCCATC
>JACQRA010000030.1 GCA_016206725.1 Candidatus Omnitrophota bacterium | reverse complement strand
GGACATGGCGACGAACGTGCGGTATCACCACGAACTCTACCACGGCTCCGGCTACCCCGAAGGGCGCAAGGGCGAGGCCATTCCGTTGGGGGCGCGCATCGCGGCGGTGGTGGATGCCTTTGATGCGATGATCAGCGACCGGCCCTATCGAAAGGGGATGCCGGTCGCGAAAGCCATTGAAGAGCTCACACGCTGTCGGGGGACCCAGTTTGATCCTCAGGTGGTCGATGCCCTCGTCGCCCTCTATCAGGAAGGGAAGTTGACCGCCAATCACGTGCCCAAGCTCGATCCTGCGGATGCGCATCTCCACGGGCCGTCCTCAGAACCGCACACCCATTGACCCTTCTTCCCGACCAGCGTATAATTCGCCCTCTCATGCAGCTCACCAATCAGGTTGCTCTCGTGACCGGCGGCGCTCGGGGCATCGGGAAGGAGATCGCAGCCCTCTTGGCCAAGGAGGGAGCGGATCTGGCCCTGTTCGATGTCAACGCGCAAGTCCTCGAACAGACCGCCGCGGAGCTGCGGGCCTTGGGCCGACGGGCCGAAGGCTTCGTGGTGGATGTGACGAACGCCTCCGTCGTGGAGGAAGCGGTTTCGAAAATCCTTGACAAGCTAGGCAAAATCGATATACTCGTCAACAACGCTGGGATTACGCACGATGGTTTGTTGGTGCGGATGGAGGAGGCCCAGTGGGATCGGGTGCTTGATATTAATCTGAAGGGAGCCTTCCTGTGCACCCGAGCCGTCGCGAAAGCGATGCTGAAAGCCCGGCGCGGCCGGATCGTGAGCATCGCCTCCATCGTGGGGCTCATTGGCAATCCTGGTCAGGCGAATTACGCGGCGTCCAAAGCGGGCCTCATCGGCATGACGAAGGCCGTCGCCAAAGAGTTGGCGACCCGCGGGATCACGTGTAACGCGATCGCTCCGGGATTTATCAAGACGGAGATGACGGAGAAACTGCCTGACGAGGCGAAAGAGCGGCTGAAGGCGGCCATTCCCATGGGGACGCTGGGCGAGCCCCTGGATGTCGCGCAAGCCGCGCTGTTTTTAGTCAGTGAGGCCTCCCGCTATATTACCGGGCATGTCCTCGTGGTGGACGGCGGTATGACCTCCTGGTGAAGAGTGTTCAACCCATTAACTGGAGGAACGTGATGGCTGAGTCGGTGCATGATCGAGTTCGAGCGATTATTGCCGAGCAACTCGGGGTGAAGATCGAGGAAGTGACGGATACCGCCTCGTTTGTGGAAGACCTCGGCGCAGACTCCTTGGATACCGTAGAGTTGGTCATGGCCCTCGAGGAAGAATTCGGCATCGAGATCCCCGACGAAGACGCCGAGAAGATGGTGACCGTCGGCGACGCCATGCGCTACATCGATCAGAAAAGCGCCGGCGCGAAGTAAATTTCCCTCCATTGCTTTCATGCAGCAAACGTCCGCTGATGTCCGCGGACGTTTTTCATTTGAGGCCATGAGACGAGTCGTCGTAACTGGCTTGGGGGCGATCACCCCCGTGGGCAACGATGTGCCGACCATGTGGCAGCATCTCGTCGAGGGCCGCAGCGGGATCGCCCGCATTACCGCCTTCGATCCCACGCCGTTTGCCTCGCAGATCGCCGGAGAGGTCAAGGACTTTGACCCCGCCGCCTGCCTGAGCGCCAAAGAGGTCAGACGGACCGAGCGGTTTGTGCAGTTTGCGGTCGCGGCGGCCAAACAAGCCGTGGGGGACTCAGGATTGAATCTGGCTCAGGGGGATCCATTCCGTGTCGGGGCGTGGATCGGCTGCGGGATCGGCAGCATCGGTCTGGTTGAACGACAGCAGGAGGTGTTGGCCTCGAAAGGCCCTCAGAAACTCAGCCCGTTCCTGATCCCGATGATGATCAGCAACATGGCCTCGGGTCAGGTGGCCATCGTCCTGGGGATCAAAGGCCCGAATTGCTGCACCACCTCAGCGTGCGCCTCAGGGGCGCATGGCATCGGGGAAGCGTTTCGCATCGTGCAGCGCGGGGATGCCGACGTCATGTTCGGAGGCGGGACCGAGAGCTGCATCACCCCGCTGGCCGTCGGCGGCTTCTGCGCCTTGATGGCCCTCTCCCGCCGCAATGACCAGCCGACCCAGGCCAGCCGTCCGTTTGACAAAGCACGCGACGGGTTTGTCATCGGCGAAGGCGCCGGTGTGGTGGTGTTGGAAGAGCTGGAGCATGCGAAGAGACGGGGGGCGACGATCTACGCGGAGATGGTGGGCTACGGCCGCACCGCCGATGCGTACCATATGACCGCGCCCGATCCAGATGGCGCGGGGGCGGCAGGAGCCATGGCGGCGGCCTTGCAGGATGCGACGCTCAATGGCGAGCAGGTGTCCTATATCAATGCGCACGGCACCTCGACTGAGCTGAACGACAAGATCGAAACCCTCGCCATCAAGCGCGTCTTCAAGGACCATGCCAAGCGCGCGCCGATTTCCTCGACCAAATCGATGATGGGCCACTTGATTGGGGCGGCGGGCGCGGTGGAAGGGATCATCAGTTGTCTCGCGATCCGCCACGGGACGATTCCCCCGACGATGAACTACGAGCATCCCGACCCCGAGTGCGATTTGGACTACGTCCCCAACCACGCTCGGAAATTGCTGGTCGATGTGGCCCTCTCCAATTCTCTTGGCTTCGGCGGTCATAACGCCACCCTCGCCTTCCGCGCCTTCCGCGGCTAAGCGTCGCGCTCTTGTTCTCTCCTCAGCGGTGTGGTATGGTTAATCCTGTTATGGCGATGGCTCCACGCAAGCGACAAGTCCTCGGACAAATCCTGGTCGAGCGGGGTCTGATTTCTTTGCAGGATCTCGAGGCGGCGTTAGCCGAGCAGAAGCGTACCGAGGAGTTTCTGGGCAAGATCCTCTCGCGGATGGGATTGGTCTCTGAAGACCTCCTCGTCCCCATCCTGGCCGAGCAGCTTGGCATTCCGTGCCTTCGGCTCAAAGATACCCCCGTCGATCCCCAAGCCCTTTCCAAAGTCCCTGCCAAGTTCGCCAACCACTATACCTTGCTGCCTGTTCGATTCGTTGACAACACATTGGAAGTCGCGATTGCCGATCCTTTCGATGTCCAGACGATCGACGAGTTGAAGCTGCTTCTGGACTGTAACGTGAAGCCGCTGTTAGCCGGCCCACAGGAGATCCGCGAGGCGATTCATCGGCAGTATGGGCTCGGCGCCTCAGCCGTGGAACAACTCTTGGATGAGGGCACGCGAACGGCTGCGCCCTCCGCCCCCGCGACGGAGGATCTCGGTGCGCTGGCCGATGAAGCCTCGATTGTCTCCTTCGTCAACCAGTTGATCCTCCAGGCCGTGAAGGATCGCGCGACCGACATCCATATCGAGCCCTACGAGAAATTCATGCGCATCCGCCAGCGCATCGACGGCGTCCTGCACGAAGTGCCGATTCCGCAAGATTTGGTCAAGTTGCACCATGCCGTGATCTCCCGGGTGAAGGTCATGGCGAAACTGGACATCGCGGAGAAGCGCCTGCCGCAAGACGGCCGCATCAAAGTGCGATTGAACAACCAGGAGTTCGACCTGCGCGTTTCCGTCGTCCCCACACCGCACGGGGAAGGGATCGTCACCCGGCTGCTCTCCCAGACGATGCTCTACAGCTTGGAACAACTGGGGCTGGTGAAGGACCACTTGGAGATCCTTTCGCGGGTTCTCGATCGACCGCATGGGATTCTGTTTGTCACCGGGCCGACCGGCTCCGGCAAAACCACCACCCTCTATGCCGCGCTCTCCAAATTGAATTCCACCGATCGGAAAATCATCACGATTGAAGACCCCATCGAGTATCAACTGGCCGGCATCACGCAAATCCAGGTGCATCCGAAAATCGGCTTGTCATTCGCCCAGGGATTGCGCTCCATGCTGCGGCACGATCCTGACGTGATGATGGTGGGGGAAGTGCGCGATCCCGAGACGGCGGAGATCACGATTCGCAGTGCCTTGACCGGACACCTGGTTTTTTCGACCCTTCACACGAACGACGCCGCCGGCGGGATTACCCGGCTGCTGGACATGGGCATCGAGCCATTCTTGGT
>JACQRA010000008.1 GCA_016206725.1 Candidatus Omnitrophota bacterium | reverse complement strand
GGAGGCAGGATTCGAACCTGCGGTCCACTTGCGTGGACTCCGGTTTTCAAGACCGGTGCGTTCGGCCAGTCTCCGCCACTCCTCCCGTGTCATAAAAACAACCGTTGAACGATCGTCGTGTAAATGGTCTGGGCTTGCGAGAAACCGCTGCCGAGCATCTGGACAAAGGACAGCTCGGGAGCCACAAGCGGCAGGCACGCGGCTGTCACCACCATGGTCACACCGAAGACCAAGCTCACCGCCAACAAATACGTCTCGACATGCCACTGTCGTCGCTGCTCCTGTAGCTCATCGGCCGTCATCAGCCAGTGGAAGGCGAGCGACGTCCCGATAAAGAAATACAGGGGGACGTCGAGGGCATCGCCGACCGTCCAGCGCTTCATGCCCCACCCAACGAGACACCCCAACACGGTAAGCACCGGCACGACATACGGGCTAAAGGCAACGAGCACCGAGCCGCCCGCACGACGTCCTCCTCGTCCGGTCTTCTCCTCCTTCGAGTCGCTGGGGCGTTTCTTTCCACTTGATGCGGTCGGCTGGTCGGTGCTGGCAACCTGTCCTCCGAAAAGCCACACCGCCATCGCCGAGAAGATCGCATGACTGGCGCGAAAGAGCGCCACCGGACGATAGAGGAGGACGTGGATGCCCACGTACGTCGCCACCCCCCAGTCAATCCACTGGCGGGCGCTTCCCTGTGAGACGCTGATTAGCCCAAGCTGCTCCCGAATCCCCAGCAAGAGTCCCACGACGAGGGGCAGCAGGATCAAGACCGTCAGCCCCTTGATCAGGCGCGAGCACCACTCAGAGACTTTAGATCTGATCTTGCCCATCGAAATAGGGTCGCAACGGTTCAGGAATCCGAATCTTCCCGTCAGGCTGTTGGTGCGTCTCAAGCAGACAGATCACGGTTCGCGCCAGCGCGACACCTGAGCCGTTGAGCGTATGGACGAATTCGGGCTTTTTTGATCCGCTCTTGCGATAGCGGATGTTCGCCCGTCGGGCTTGAAATGCCTCGAAGTTACTGCAACTGGAGACTTCTAAAAATTGATTCAGGCCAGGCGCCCAGGCTTCAAGGTCGTAACATTTCGCGGCAGCGAAACTCAGATCGCCTGCGGCCAGGCACACGACCCGATAGTGCAGGCCCAATCGCCGCAGGATCACCTCGGCATTCTGCACGAGCCGCTCATGCTCCGCGTAGGAGGTCTCTGGTGTCGCGAATTTCACGAGCTCTACCTTGTCAAACTGATGCACGCGCACCAGCCCTTTGGTCTCTTTGCCGTACGAACCGGCTTCCCGACGGAAGCACGGCGTGTAGGCCGTATATTTCAGGGGCAATTGAGCTTCATCCAGCACCTCATCCCGATGGAGATTCGTCACCGGCACCTCCGCGGTCGGGATCAGGAACAGATCATCGTCTTTGAGACGGTACATGTCTTCTTCAAACTTCGGCAACTGTCCCGTGCTGAACATCGAGGGGCGATTAACCAGCGCAGGCGGCCAGACCTCGGTGTAGCCGTGCTCCTTGGTCTGCACATCGAGCATCCATTGGATCAGCGCCCGTACCAATCTCGCCCCTTGACCCGTAAACAATGGAAAATGCGAGCCGGTAATCTTGGCGGCGCGTTCCAAATCGAGCAGGCCTCGCGAGACGCCCAGCTCCATGTGGGTCTTGGGAAGAAACGAAAACGCCGCCGGCTTCCCCACCGTTCGCACGACCTGGTTCTGCCGCGCGTCTCCGGCAGGCACCGACACATGCGGGATGTTCGGGAGCAACGCCAGGGCGTTCTGGACTTCCTCCTCAACCTGCTTGAGCTGCTGTTCTTGCTGCGTGATGCGATCCGAGAGCTGCTTCAACGCAGCCGGCGGAGCCGAGTGGCCCTTCGCTTTCTGGCGAGCGAACGCCTCCGAGCCTCGCTTAAGCTCCTGCCTGGCTTGCTCGATTGAGGTAATCAACTCTCGGCGGCGTTTTTCAACCGTGAGGAGACCATCGAGCGGCATGGTCAGGCCCCGTCGTCTGATTGCCTCGCGTATCGCTTCCGGATGATCGCGCAACAACTTTAAGTCAATCACATTCCACCTTCCACTGTCTACCTTCCACCATCTAGATATCCAGAATGACCATCGCTTCCCACCCCTTGGCCGTCTGGGCGACCTTCAATCGGTGGAACGTCACAGCTTTCACGTCCACCCGCAATGCGTGTTTCTCAGGATTGATCGGTTCACCGGATAACGAGGCCTGCAACGTCAGATGGCGATCTCGCTGCTCAATCTGCAACCGCTCTGGGCGCAGGAGCAGACGCTGCGCGTCCTTATAGTAAATCACTTCCTGCAAGAAATTTACCAACAGCAGATCCGCCGCTTCGGCCTCAACCTTGACCGCCTGTTGTGTCGTGCGCTGAATGGTGGAGAGGTCATCCACCATGGCGTTCATCGTGGCATCCGCCGCTGAGCTGAACAGCTCCTCGAGCGTCTTGCCGGTGGCTTCAAACGCCATGTCCGCAATGGCCACGTCTTCAAGAAACGTATAGGCCATGAGCGAAGTGGTTATCCCTTCACGTTGCCGATGGGGATGAACCGCGCCACGCGCTTGCTGATGCCGGCGAGCTCAGTTGCTTCGATCACCTCATCAATATCCTTGTACGCCCCACCGGCTTCCTCAGCCAGCCCTGCGTAGGAGACGCTGCGGACGTAGATGCCCCTGGCGTCCATCTGCTGCTGGAGCTGTTTGCCGTTGTACAGTTTCTTCGCCTTTGTCCGGCTCATGGTCCGGCCACTGCCATGCGCCGTGGTGAAGAACGTCTGCTCACCGCTTGGAACCCCGACGAGCAGATACGAGCCGGTTTCCATGCTGCCCCCGATAATGACCGGCTGCCCGATATGGCGATACGCTTCCGGCAAATCTGTCGAGCCAGGCGGAAACGCTCTTGTCGAGCCTTTGCGATGGACGAGCAGTTGCCGCTCTTTGCCGTCTACCACGTGGCGCTCGAGCTTGGCGGTGTTGTGCGCCACGTCATAGACCATGTGCATGCCAAGGTCCTCCGGCGTGCGTCCCAACACCTCGGAGAACACCTCGCGGATGCGATGGAGAATCACCTGCCGGTTGGCGAAGGACATGTTGATGGCGCACTTCATCGCCGCGAAATAGTCCTGCCCTTCCGGTGAGCGAAACGGCGCGCAGGCCAATTCCCGATCCGGCACCGTGATGCCGTATGTCGGCATCGCCTTCAGGAATAGTTGAAGGTAGTCGGTGGCCACTTGGTGGCCGAATCCTCGACTCCCACAATGCCACATGATCACGACTTGATTTGGAATGGTGATGCCAAAGGCTTTCGCGAGCGCTTGGTCAAAGACGTATTCGGGTTTGGCAACCTGGAGTTCGAGATAGTGGTTGCCGGAACCGAGGGTGCCGATCTGCTCATGGCCTCGCTCGACGGCCTTCTTGCTGATCACATCGGCCCTCGCCCCCTCGATGCACCCACCCTCTTCGGTGCGCTCAAGGTCTTCCTCCCATCCCAACTCGCGCGTGATGCACCAGCGGCTGCCCTGCTCAACGACCTCGCGGAATTCCTTGTGAGAAGGCTGGATGAATCCGCGACACCCCACTCCAGCCGGCACGCGCTCGAACAGCCGATCCACCAGACGCTTGACGTGCGGCTTCACCTCGTCATGGGTGAGGT
>JACQRA010000029.1 GCA_016206725.1 Candidatus Omnitrophota bacterium | reverse complement strand
GCCTTGGAGATGGCGGGCAAGATCACGAAACTGACGCAAGCCGTCAGCCGTCCCTCGGGGGCCCGCGCGACTGCGGTCGTCTGATCACCATGGCGCATCAACACACCGAATTAACCGTATGGATCGGGGGAGCGGCGGGGGACGGGATCGCCTCGGCCGGCGAGTCGTTCGCCAAGGCGTGCTCGCGATCCGGCTACCACGTCTTCGCGCACAACAGCTACCAGTCGGTGATCCGCGGTGGGCATGTGTGCATGCACATCCGTATCGGCACGCACAAGGTCTACACCCAAGGGGATGAGCTGGACTATCTCGTCGCGTTGAATCAGGACACCTTCGTCCGCTACGCGAAACGGGTGATGGAGGGCGGGGCGATCTTTTACAACCCCGATAAATTTACAGCCGGCGCCGATGGACTGAAGAAGAACGTGCAGCTCATCGGGGTCCCCGTGATGGAGCTCGTCGGCAATCAGCAGATGCAGAACACGGCTCTCATGGGCGCGTTGATGCAGGTCCTCGGCTTGCATCCTGAGGCGATTCGGGGGCTCATCAAAGAGCGATTCATGAAGAAAGGCGAGGCGGTCATCACGACCAACCTCGAAGCGTTCGACAAGGGCATGGCGTTCGCCAAGACGCACGGAAAGCCCGGCGAGATTCGCATCGGCGTAGGCGACGGCAAGCGCCGCCCTCTCGCGGGGGGCAACCCCATGATCGGCTTCGGGGCGCTCGCGGCCGGTTGCCGCTTCTATTCCGCGTATCCGATGACTCCCGCGTCGTCCCTGTTGCACTGGCTGGTCAAATACGCGGCGAAGACCGGCCTGCTGGTCAAACAATGCGAGGATGAGATTGCCTCCCTCAACATGGCCGTCGGCGCGGGGCATGTGGGGGTGCGCGCGATGACCGGCACCTCGGGTGGAGGCTTCGCCCTGATGACCGAGGCGATCGGGGAAGCCGCCATGACCGAAACCCCGGTGGTCATTGTCGAAGCCCAGCGGGGAGGACCCTCGACCGGGCTGCCGACGAAGAGCGAGCAAGGCGATCTGTTCCAGCTCCTCGGCGCTTCGCAGGGCGAATTTCCAAAAGCGATCCTCGCGCCACGGACTCTCCAAGAATGTTACGACATGACGATCCACGCGTTCAATCTCGCCGAGACATATCAGTGCCCCGTGATGATCGCGACCGATCTCTATCTCGCCGAACGGCTGGAGACGTTTGACGGGGTGGACCTCAACCACATCCCCATTGAGCGCGGCCCCATCGTCACGCAGGCCAACGGGGTCTATCGGCGCTTTGCGGATACCCCAAGCGGTGTCTCACCAAGGGCGCTGCCAGGCACCCCGGGAACCGTCTTCATCGCGGCGACCGATGAGCACGATGAGGACGGCGTGGTCATCAGCGACGTCTACACCAACCCTCCCATGCGTGTCAAGATGATGGCCAAGCGCATGCGCAAGATTGAAGGGCTGCTGAACGAGTTTCCGAAGCCCCAGATCGATGGGCCCGCCCGCGCGGAATTGACGCTGGTGGGTTGGGGCTCAACCTACCAGGTCATGTTGGAAGCGATGGAGGCGCTGGACAAGGAAGGGCTCTCCGTCAACGTGCTCTGTCTGCGATACCTGTGGCCGTTTCAATCGGAGGAGGTGCGTGGACTGCTGGAACGGTGCAAGATGACCATGTCGGTTGAGGCGAACTACACCGGCCAAATCGTGAAGTTGATTCGCATGGAAACCGGCGTCAGCGTCCAGCATCACCTGCGCAAGTACGACGGCGAACCATTTGAGCTCAAGCAGGTTGTGGACCAGGCGCGCACGATTCTCAAGACCAAACCGACTCATCCGGTGGTGGCATCCGTCGTCAGCGATGAGGGGCTGCCCCAGAACTTTTCGCCGATTGAAACCCCGGAAATCGGGGCGGAAGCGCAGCGACAACACTAAAGGACCGTGAATCGTGATACGTATCTCGTTTAACGAAATACGCTTCACGAAATACGAGATACGAGTCAGGAAGGAAAAAGATGGCGCAGGTGAAAGAATATCTCGGCAAAGTGAAACCGGATTGGTGTCCGGGATGCGGGGACTTCGGCGTCCTGAACGCGCTCCAACGGGCTCTGGCGGAGCTGGATATCCCGCCCCATCACGTCCAAGTGGTCTCAGGGATCGGCTGCTCGTCCAACCTGCCGGGGTTCATCCACGCCTACGGATTCCACGGCCTCCACGGCCGCTCCCTGCCTGTCGCGACGGGGGCGCGATTGGGCAATCATGCCCTGACGGTGATTGCGACCGGAGGCGACGGGGATGGCTACGGCATCGGGGTGGGGCACTTCGTCCACACCTGCCGCCGCAATGTGGACATGACCTACATCGTGATGGATAACCAGATTTACGGGCTGACCACCGGCCAGGCTTCTCCGACCACGGAGAAAGACCTCCGCACGAAATCCACCCCTGAAGGGACGATCGAGATCGCGCTCAACCCGATTGCGCTCGCCCTCTCGTGCGGCGCGACCTACGTGGCGCGCGGCTTCTCCGGGGACAACCTGCACCTCGCCCAGCTCATGAAGGAGGCGATTGAGCACAAGGGGTTCGCCCTCGTCGATGTCTTCTCCCCGTGCGTGACGTACAACAAGCACAACACGTACCCGTGGTTCCGCGAGCGGGTCTACAAGCTTGAGGAGGAGCGCCATGACACCTCGGACTTTCGCCTCGCGATGGAGAAGGCGTTCGAGTGGGGCGCGAGGATTCCGATCGGGCTCTTCTACAAGGTCGAACGGCCCACGTATGAGGATGAGGAGCCGGCGTTGCGCAGCGGGATTCCGCTCGTGAAGCAGCCGCTCCAGCGCACCGACCTGGCTGCGATCATGGAGGACTTCATTTAAGAGCCGTCGTGCGTCTCTGCGTGGTGCGTCGTGCGTGAACGCAGATACGCAGATACGCAGATACGCAGAAACGGGGGGACAATGGCGGTGGTGACGAAGCTCAAGAAAGCTGACCTCGCACCGGGGACGGGGAAGGTGGTCGAAGCGGGAGGGAAGACGATTGCGGTGTTCAACTGCGATGGGACCTTCTACGCGATCGACAACACCT
>JACQRA010000025.1 GCA_016206725.1 Candidatus Omnitrophota bacterium | reverse complement strand
TTGAGGAACCGATCCAGCATACCGTAGGGGATGATAACGGGCAGGCCGTCGAGGAGCTCGAGGGGTCGGCTGGCGCGCGAGCGGTTCGTGATCGATACGACTCGTGCCAAGGCGGCCAGCGGTTCCTGGGGGATCGTGAAATAGTGGACGCGGGTTTCGAGTCCGAAGGCGCGGTGCGTTTCCTCCAGGACGAGATCGTGCATGCGGATGCGCATTCGGCGCGCCACCGAGGAGGCTGAGGTGTCGCGGTGGTTCAGCCCAAAAGGTTCGTAAAGCCAGGCGGCGCGTCCGGAGAACTTGAGAAAGGTGCGGAAGCCGTGCAGCGGGGTTGCGCGATACGCGCGATTGGCGGGAAGGAATTCCATGATGGGGTGTTCCTTGTCTTGGATGCCGAAGCCGGCGATGGCCTGGCCTCGGTTGACATAGAACACCCACATCGGAATGCCCCACAGCCCGGCGATCCCGGGCAGGAAGCTCGAGAACGGCCGCGTGCGGTGGTAGTCCTCGATGATGAACTCGTCGGTTCCGAGACGATACGTCGGCATGACGTGCTATTGTACCAAAACCAGAAGGCCTCAGAGGGCCTGAGAAGGCGGAGAGGGCTTCTTGACCTTCTCGCAATTCCTGTTATCTTGGATACACACAGATGGGACGCCTAAGCCACTTGCTCGTTGTGCCTGGTCTGCTCATTATGGGATGCGCGGGGTGGAGTCAGTGGATGCCGGAGTTCGCGCAAGGCTACGCGCCGCTGATTGCGGTGCGCCCGAGGGCTCAAGTCGTTTGGACGAACGATCCCTACAGTCGCTACGCGATCTTGACCTCACTCTTGAGCCGCGTCATTCCTCCTCGGTGGGTGTCGCTCCATCTCGTGGTCGAGCGCGCCTCGTGCGGTCTGTGCACCAGCGGGCCGGTGGTCTACGTGGATCCGGACGTGTTTGCGCGGTATGCGGATCAAGAGGTGATGTTCGCGCTGAGTCATGAATTGGCTCACGGGGCCCTCGGACATTTGGACAATCTGTTGAGCCCGGCGCAGCCGCTGGTTCCCGTCGGGGGCGATGCGCCCTTGACCCAGCACTCTCAGCCACTTGAACCGATCGTCTCCGCGCATTTCAGCTTGATGCAGGAACGCGCGGCCGATCGCCAGGCGACGGCGTATGTCCGGGCCCTCGGCTATGACGGTAGCGAGCTGCGTCGAAACTACTACCGGCGAGTCGACGATCTCGATGAGCCGTTTCGCGCCTCGTGGCTGGCGCGTCATCCAATTGACACCGACGCCACCCCCACGATCATCAGGCCGTTGAAACGCTTGGCCAAGGCGGCAAGTCGGCCGCCGTATCAGGAAGAGGCCGAGGCGCCGGCAGCGGTGCCTGGACGACGATTCGTGGCTCGTCGACAGAGTCCGTTGGCCCCGTCGGCGCCCGCCAGCGTGCTGCCGGAGTCGTTCGATGTGGATTTGCGCATCAGCGGGCATCTGGTGCAGATGGACGAGACGGACGACGGCTGGCTGCAGATTCTCGTGAAAGACATCCTCAGCGATCGCGTGCCCATCGTCGTGACCACCGGCACGAAAATCCGTCACGGCTACCGGCCGATCACCGCCGAGGAGCTGCGCGAGGACTCGCAGGTCAACGTGACGTATCATTTCGACGCCTTGACCGATCGCCGCTACGCCTCAACGATCGAGATTCCCTAATGGCGATCACCCTTTCTCGGTGGCAGCTCGAGTTGTTCACCAAGTGCCCGCGATGCTTTTGGCTGCTCAAGCGCCACAACGTCAAGCCGCCGGAAGGATTCCCCCTGGCGCTCAACACGGCGATGGACGGATTGCTCAAGGAAGAGTTCGACACCTACCGCGTGAAAGGCCAGCCTCACCCGATCCTCGTGGAACATCGCATCAACGCGAAGCTCTTTGCGGACACCACGCGCCTTGCGGCGTGGCGCAATACGTTCCAAGGCCTTCGGTGGACCGACCCCGAGACGGGACACACCTTGTTCGGGGCGGTTGATGATGTGCTGGAGTTTCCGGACGGCTCGCTCGCCGCGTTGGATTACAAATCATCCGGCGCGAGGGAAGCGCGTGTCTATCCCTCGTACCAACTGCAGTTGGATGTCTACACGTTCTTGTTGGAGCGGCTCGGCCACAAGACGGCTCCCAAGGCGTTCTTGGCGTTCTTTCTCGCGGTCAAGGACGACGGCTTCAACGGCCGCCTGCCGTTTCGCAGGCAGCTCCTCGAAGTGACCGCGCAGCCTGACCGTGTTCCTGCAATCTTTGAACAGGCGATCCACCTGACCAAGTCCGACCAGACGCCATCCCCCGGCGCCGAGTGTGACTGCTGCAGGTGGTTCGGGGCAGCCTCACCGATCATCACACGAAAGGAGTAGGCGATGGCATTAACCTCATCCACCATGCTTGCGCTTGGCACGAAGGCGCCGGACTTCACACTGTCGGATGTGGTCTCCGGCAAAGCCGTCTCGCTGGCCGCGTTTGCCGGCCAGCCGGCGTTGTTGGTGATGTTCATCTGTCGGCACTGCCCGTACGTGCAACACGTCAAAGACGGCCTGGCCCGGTTGGGCAAGGACTACGCCCAGCGCATCGGGATCGTGGCCATCAGCTCCAACGATGCGGCGAATTACCCGGATGACTCACCGGAGAATCTCAAGGCCATGGCCGAGGAAGAAGGCTTCGCCTTTGCCTTGTGCTACGACGAGACTCAGGAGGTGGCCAAAGCCTACACCGCCGCCTGCACGCCGGATCTCTTCTTGTTCGACAAGGATCTGAGACTCGTCTATCGTGGGCAGCTCGACGACAGCCGGCCGGGAAACGGCAAACCGGTCACGGGGCGCGACCTGCGCGCTGCGATTGACGCGGTGCTCGCCGGACAACCGATCAACCCGAAGCAGCAACCCAGCGCCGGCTGTAATATTAAGTGGAAGCCCGGCCACGAGCCCACGTACTACAGATAATGGATATCTGTAAATCAGGATATCGGGTTATCCGGTAACCAGATCACCTGGTTCCCTGGTATCCCGATTTCCTGATTTATGCCTCATGTTTGACATTGTTGTAATCGGGGGAGGGATCATCGGGCTGGCGACGGCGCGGGAAATCCTTCAGCGCTCCCCCACAACCAAACTCCTCCTCCTCGAAAAAGAACCGCAGCTTGCCACCCATCAGACCGGACACAACAGCGGTGTCATCCACTCCGGCGTCTACTACCGGCCAGGATCCCTGAAAGCCCGCTTGGGCGTCGAGGGCGCTCGGCGCATGAGGCAGTTCTGCGAGGAGCATGGCATCCCATCTCAGCGCGTGGGCAAGGTGATCGTGGCGGTGGAGGAGCGGGAGCTTTCGGCGCTCAAGACGCTGGAAGAGCGAGGTGTCGCCAACGGCGTGCCTGATCTGACGCGCATCGGGCCGGAGCGGCTTCGGGAACTGGAGCCGCACGCGTACGGCATCGCCGCGCTGCACCTCCCATACGTTGCGATTGTGGATTTTACCCGGGTCGCTCAGGCCATGGCCGAGGACATTCGGCGGCGTGGTGGAACCATTCGCACCGGCGCGCGTGTCACGCGCCTCGCGCATACAAACGGTACGTGGCGGATTGAAACAACCGGGGGGGATGTCGAAGGGACCTTTCTCATCAACTGCGGCGGGTTGCACTCGGATCGTCTCGGACGGATGGCGGGCGATCAGCCGAGCGTTCGCATCATTCCGTTTCGCGGCGAGTATTTCACCATCCGTTCCGAGCGCGCGTCATTGGTCAACGGGCTGATCTATCCCGTGCCGAATCCGGCGCTGCCATTCTTGGGCGTCCACTTCACGAAGATGCTCGATGGCGGCGTTCATGTGGGGCCCAACGCCGTGCTGGCCCTGAAGCGGGAAGGGTATCGCCGCGGGGATGTGTCGCTGCGAGAGTGCGTGGAATTGCTGTGCGATGCGAGGTTCTGGAAGATGAGCGCGCGGTTCTGGCGGGTAGGTTGTTCGGAATTGGCGCGCTCGCTCAATCCGCAGGCGTTTCTGCAAGCCGCCCAACGTCTGGTGCCTGAACTGAGAAGCGATGATCTTACGCCCAGTCCAGCCGGTGTGCGCGCCCAGGCGGTGGATGGGCAGGGCGCACTGTGTGATGATTTCGCGATTGAGCGTTCGCGCGACGGCCTGCACGTCTACAACGCGCCCTCGCCGGCCGCGACGGCTGCGCTGACTATCGCCGAGACGCTGGCGGCGTCTCTTCCAGACGGTCGAGCCGCTGCTCAATCTTCATCACGCGCGTGAGGAATCCGGCGAGACGTTTGAGCAGTCCGGGCAATCGGTTCAGCGCCGCCATCTGTTGCATGGTGTCTGTGGATGGCCGGGCCGGAAACCCCCAAATCTTCTGCTTGGGACCGACGGATTTGATGACGACGCTCGCCGCCCCCACCTCGGTTTGCGCGCCCACCGACGTATGGTCCACAACCCCAGCCTTGCCGCCGAAGCGCGCGTAGTCCCCGACCGTAACACTGCCGGAGAGCCCCACCTGGCCCGCCATCACGACGTGGCGGCCGATGCGGTCGTTGTGGGCGATCTGCACGAGGTTGTCGAGTTTGGTGCCGCGCTGAATCAGGGTGGAGCCGACGGTCGCGCGATCGACGCACACGTTGCAGCCGATCTCCACGTCGTCTTCGATGACCACGTTACCGACCTGCGGAATTTTCACGTAGTGGTCGCGGTGAAACACATACCCGAATCCATCCCCGCCGATCACTGAACCGCCGTGGATGCGAACC
>JACQRA010000028.1 GCA_016206725.1 Candidatus Omnitrophota bacterium | reverse complement strand
GGATGCCTTTGGTCGGAGCGAGCCGCGTGCCGGCATGGGGATTGCTCAGGCGTCTGATCGCATCGGACCACGGACCGGTCGCATTGACCACGGCCGAGGCTGGAATGGCAAACCGTTCGTGGCTGAGCCGATCTTCCACGTAGGCAGCGGCAATGCGTCCGCTGATCTTCTGAAACTCCAGGAGCTTGACATGGTTACAGCAGACGGCCCCAAAGGCCATGGCCTGCAGGACATTCGCGAGACACAACCGCGCATCATCCATTTGGCAATCGACATAGGTCCCCATGGCTCGGAGGCCTTCGGGATCCAACCGCGGCTCATGCTGCATGGCTCCTCGACGAGACATCATCCGATGGCGGTTGATCCCGAATCGCATGGCGAGCAGATCACAGAGCATCAACCCGCACGCCACCTTCCAGGGGGCTCGGGTATCCCCTCGATAGACCGGAATGGAGAAGGTCATCGGCCAGACGAGTTGCGGGGCGATGGTGTGCAGGATGTGACGCTCTCGAAGGCTCTCCGCCACCAAGCGCAGGCGGCCCTGCTCAAGATAGCGCAGGCCCCCGTGAATCAGCTTCGACGTCTTGGAGCTCGTCCCGCCGGCGAAATCCCCCTGCTCGATGAGCGCGACACGGAGTCCCCGCATCGCCGCGTCGCGGGCGATGCCTGCCCCGACAATGCCTCCGCCGATGATCAAGACGTCGAATGATTGGGATCGCAATCGAGCAATCAATTCGTTTCGTCGCATCAGGTCCGGACGCGAGCCACCGCCGACTGCCAGCCGCGATAGAGGCGATCGCGTTGCGCGGCTGACATCCGCGGTCGAAAGATCCGCTCGGGACGTTCAGAGGTTCTCGTCATGCCGGCCAACACCGCCGCGCCCTTCGCGGTATTGGCGATGAGCCGAGGTCGGATGACCTCGCAACCCAGCAGATCCGCTTGAAACTGCATGAGCCAGTCGTTCTGCGCGGCTCCCCCGTCGACCTGGAGCCGCCGTAGACGCACGCCGCTATCCTGCTGCATCGCCTCAACGACATCGCGGGTCTGATACGCCAGCGACTCAAGTGTGGCGCGCACGATGACCTCGCGGGTCGTTCCCCGCGTGAGTCCGACGATCGCCCCGCGCGCCTCCATGTCCCAGTACGGAGCGCCGAGCCCCACGAAGGCCGGCACGACATAGACTCCGCCGGTCTCCTTCACGCGACGGGCGATGGTCTCAGTCTCAGCAGCCCTCGTAATCAATCGGAGACCATCCCGCAACCATTGGATCGCAGCCCCGGCGATGAAGACGCTCCCTTCGAGGGCATAGACGGGCTCGCGGCTTGTGCCGACAGCCAGGGTCGTAATCAGCCCATGATGGCTCTGCACGCAGCGCCCTCCCGTATTCAGCAACAGGAAGCATCCAGTTCCGTACGTGTTCTTCGCCGTCCCTGGCTCAAGGCAACCGTGACCCACCATGGAGGCCTGCTGATCGCCGGCGATTCCCAGGATGGGGATCCCGTCTGGGAGAGGGCCGGCGGCGCGGGTCAGGCCATACTGAGCACGTGAGGGTTTCACCTCGGGGAGGAGGCTCGGAGGGACGCCGAAAATCTTCAACAGGCGAGGGTCCCACACTCGGCGTCGAATGTCATACAACAGCGTGCGCGAGGCGTTGGTGTAATCGGTCGCATGCGCTCGCCCTCCGGTGAGATGCCAAAGCAACCACGTGTCTACCGTCCCAAAGGCGATGTTGCCTCGCTCGGCTCGCCGGCTGAGGCCGGGCACATGATCGAGCAACCACCGAATCTTCGTGCCTGAGAAATAGGCATCGAGGACGAGGCCGGTGGTCCGACGGATGAGCGGCTCGAGCCGCCGGCGCTTGAGCTGCTCGCAGATCGAGGCGGTGCGCCGGCACTGCCAGACGATGGCGGGGGCCACGGCGCGGCCTGTCGCCCGGTCCCAGAGGATCGTGGTCTCGCGTTGATTCGTGATGCCGATCGCCCGAATGCGCGTCGGCCGTAGACGTGCCGCCGTCAGGGCGCGCCGAATCACCCGTAGGGTGATGGCGCGGATGTCCTCTGGATTATGCTCGACCCACCCGGGCTTCGGGTAATGTTGCGGAAGCTCTTCGTAGCCCCGCCCGACCACCCGCCCGCGTTGAGTAAAGATGAGCGCGGTCGTCCCTGTCGTCCCTTGATCAATGGCGAGGATCATCTGATCTTCCGCAAAAATCGGGGACACAAAACAATTTCTAAAAAATTGGTTTGTGTCCCCTGGCAGTCAGTATACCGTATAATAGAAGAATGTCGAAGTCCTCTCTTCACCGCTATCTCAGCGTCGCCGTGGAAGCGGCTCGTCGAGCCGGTCGTCTCCAGGCGCGTGCCGTTGGCAGACCGGCGCTGGTCGAGACGAAACGAAGCCCCGTGGATTTGGTGACCGACGTCGACCGGCGTTCCGAACGGCTCATCTGCGACCTCATCATCCGCTCATTTCCCACGCACGGCATCCACGGAGAAGAACAGGGCCGCAGCAATCCGCGCGCCGCGTACCAATGGATCATCGACCCCTTGGATGGGACCATGAACTTCGTCCACGGCACGCCGTGGTTCGCCGTCTCCATCGGGCTCACTCACGAGGGGCGACCGATCCTCGGCGTGATCTACGATCCGATGCAAGATGAGCTGTTCGCAACCGTCTCTGGCGAAGGCGCCACGTTGAATGGACAGCGCATCCACGTCTCCCGAACGCGCCATCTCTCAAGGAGCCTGCTCTCAACGGGCTTCTCTCCCGGGTTTCGGAAGGATCCCACAACGTACCTCAGGTGCTTTGACGTGATGGAGCGGCGTAGCCACGGGGTCAGACGGATCGGCTCAACCGCCGTCAGCCTGGCCTATGTGGCGTGCGGCCGGTTGGATGGATTCTACGAACGGGAGCTCTGGCCCTGGGATATTGCGGCCGGCATCGTCTTGGTGCAGGAAGCGGGCGGGCGCATCACGGATCTCCACGGCCGCGCACTCCAGCGACTGGAACACGGTGCGATTGTGGCGTCAAACGGACCGATTCACCGCGAGATCATCAAGATGCTCAACGGTCAGCTCCGTTCGAGCAAGGCAAGCGCCTCCACGTGAGGCGTGTGGGGAAACGAGTCAAAGGCCACGACGTCGCGCAGACGATACCGAGGGAATCCGCTCATGAGCAATTGGAGGTCGCGCACCAACGTCTGGGCGTTACAGGAGACACAGATCAGTTGTCTGGGGCGGGCCGCCAGCAGTGCCGCGATGACCCGAGGGTGGAGTCCTGAGCGCGGGGGATCCATGACCACCGCGTCCGGTTGGGCCTCTCCGAGCCAAAATCGCTTGTTCGCCAAGACGTCTTCGACCTTCCCCAGGTGAAACTGAACGTTGGGAATCTGATTCGCCTGGGCGTTCATCCTGCCCAGTTCGAGGTTGCGCTCCTCCGCGTCGATCGCGTAGATCGTTCGGAACCTTGACGAGAGATAAAACGCGATCACGCCAATGCCGCAGTAGAGATCCCACGCCGCCCCCTGAGGCGACGCGCTGACCCACTGAGCGATCTGTTCATACATGCGCTCGGCTTGCCGCGTCGTCGGTTGCAGGAAGGTGAAGGGGTGGAGACGAACCGTGAACGGCCCCATCCGATCTTCGAGGTAGCTCTCGCCGCGGAGCAGGAAGAGCTCATCAGGCACGGCGATATCAGCGAGCTTCGACGTGATCCCCCAATACACGCTGCTGACGGCGGGATGGCGACGCATGAGCTCCTCACCGATCGCCTCGATAGGCCCTCGCTCCCCCTGGCTTGTCATCAGACAAACCAAGAGCTTCCCTGTCGCGCGACTGTGTCGAATCACGAGGTAGCGGAAGAATCCTTGGTGGGTGCGGGGATTATAGGAAGGCTGACCCGTCTTGCGCGTCAGCTCCCGAACATCTCGAACGACTCGGCTGGCCGCCTCGGGCAGCAACAAACAGTCGTCGAGATCCACGATCCGCCAAAATGACCGCGCGGCGTGATAGCCAAGCCCATCCGCTCCAAAGGTCAATTCGGCTTTATTGCGATACCGCCACGGATCCTCCAACGGCACCAGTTCCAACGTCAGGCTTGGATCGAGGGCGCCGAAGATCCGCAAAAGGCGCTGATGCTTGAGGGCCAATTGATCCGCGTAGTTGAGGTCCTGCAAGGCGCAGCCCCCGCACGTCCCGAAGTAGGGGCACGGCGGCTCAACGGTCTGAAACGCTGACTTGTCATTGAGAAGCTGTCGTATCTGCGTCATCTGTGCTTTAGAATGACGGGCGGCGCAGACGCACGCGGCTCGTCAGGATCAATCCGCTCACAAAGCCTCCGACGTGCGCCCACCACGCGATGCCGCCCCCCACATCCGTCACCACACCGACCGCGGCAACGCCCTGCACCCATTGGAGAAGAAACCACAACCCCAGGAACGCAAACGCCGGCAACTCCACGAATTCCCAGACGAAGATCAACGGGATCAGCGTGGTGATGCGAGAGAACGGAAACAGCAGAAAATACGCCCCTAACACGCCGGCGATCGCTCCGCTGGCCCCGATCATCGGGATGGCTGATGCGGGATTGACGGCCAACTGGGTGAGCGCCGCCACGGCTCCGCTGCCCAGATACAGGAAGAGAAAGCGACCGTGTCCCAGGCGATCCTCGACGTTATCGCCGAAGATCCACAGATAGAGCATGTTGGAGGCCACATGCAAGAAACCGCCGTGGAGGAACTGCGAGGTGAAGAGCGTCGGCGCCAGGCGCGGCCATTCCAGCACATCGGCCGGCATCGTCAGCGTCCAGGCGGACGGGGTGACGCCCAACCGAAAGATCCATCTGGTCAGGTGCGGTCCTTGAAAGAACTCCCACACAAAAACGCCGATATTCAGAATCACCAACCCTCGAACCAGGTACGCGGTATGACGAGCCGGGATCGTATCGCGAATCGGGATCATGAAGACGGAGCCACGCCGACGAGCGCCAGATCGGCGCGATTGGCCTGCTCAATCAGGGAGGATTTGTCCAGCAGTAACGTGGATCGGGCCTCCACGGCGAGACAGCGCACGCCAACCGCTGACGCGACCGCGATGGTCTGTGGGCCGAGAATGGGTAAATCAAATCGACGGTCCTGCTGGGGAGAGGCCATTTTCACAACGACACACCCCCCACCCGCCAACTGACCGGCGCGTTGAACGGCGGCATCGGTGCCTTCCAGGGCCTCCACCGCGACGATGACTTTCCGTTTCACGACCACGGTCTGACCGATGTCCAAGGACGCCAGCCTGCGAGCCGCTTCCACCCCGAGGCGGATGTCCTCCTGTTCCTCTTGGGTCGGCGCGCGAGCGCTGAGCACGCCTTCAGGACAGAGCTGGTCTTGAAGAAAGGTGGAAGAATCGAGTAACGTGATCCCGTCTTGCGACAGACGCTGCGCGATCGCTCCCAACAGACTGTTCACGGAGAAATCGTTCAGTCGGCTCAGCAGTCCCACGGTCTCTGCGTCCATCTGGACGCGTGAGTCAAAGAGCACCCCTTTGGTCACCTTCCCCGCCATGACGACTTGCCGGACTTGCAAGACTTTCAGCCGTTGGATCAAGGCCGCGAGTTGGCCGACGGCAAGCTCTTCATAGGCATCGGCCTGATGCGCGAGGGCCGGATCGGCCCATCCCTTGAGTCCCATGACGACGACGCGCAGCCCTTGCCGTTTGGCCTGCTGAGCGACGTGAAGGGGAAAGGACCCTGAACCGGCGATGATCGCGCAACTCTCAGACATTCGAGGCGAGGGACGAACGTGTGCCGCTTACGCGCGGCAGACCCCACGTTTTGACTGACGGATGAAGTCGAGCAAATGCTCCACCTCAGGACACGAAGGGATGTTCTGCACCACGTGTTGGATGGCATTCGACATGGACAGCTTGGAGTGAAAGAGGATGCGAAAGGCCTTGTGGAGGCGTTCCTTGCTCTCCTCAGACATCCCCACGCGTTTCAACCCTTCACTATTCAGCCCAAAGACCTGGGCGGGGTATCCCACACAGGTGGCATAGGGCGGGACATCTTGCGCGACCCTGGAACATCCACCGATCATCGCCAGCGCCCCCACGCGGACAAATTGGTGAATGCCCACCAGACCCCCGACGATCGCACGATCCTCGATGATGATGTGCCCGGCGAGGGCGGCGCTGTTCGCAATCACCACGTGGTTGCCCACCTGGCAATCGTGGGCCACGTGGGCATAGGCCATGAGCAGACAATCCGAGCCGATGACGGTCTTGCCGCCGCCGCCTTTCGTGCCGGGATTCATCGTGACATATTCGCGAATGTGGTTGCGATCCCCGATGATGAGCTCGCTCTTCTCTCCGGCGTACTTGAGGTCCTGAGGAATGCTGCCCACGACGGCGCCGGTGAACACCTGACAATCTTCGCCGATCGTCGTGTAGCCTTCGATCACGCAATGCGCGCCGATCGCTGTGCGCGGACCAATGCGCACGTGGGGTCCAAGGACGGCGTACGGCCCCACCTCGACCCCCGCCGCGAGTT
>JACQRA010000002.1 GCA_016206725.1 Candidatus Omnitrophota bacterium | reverse complement strand
CTTCTGCTTGACCAGGTCCATCACCACGCCCAGACAGGTCGCCGGCGCCAACAGGACCGCCTCGACGTACGGCTCGAGAACCTCCGTGAGCCCTTGAGAAGACGGCAGTTTCGAGGGGCTGTCAATTTCGATCATCTGACCATCTTTCAGCTTCACCTGATATGCCACGCTGGGTGTCGTCAAGACGAGAGCAACACCGAACTCCCGCTCGAGCCGCTCCTGCACGATATCCATGTGCAGCAGTCCCAGGAAGCCGCACCGGAATCCTTGACCGAGCGCCTCCGATTGCTCCGGCACGAACTGGAACGCGGCATCGTTGAGCAGAAGTTTTTCCATCGCCGAGCGCAGGGTGCCAAGCTCCTGCGTATTGGCCGGATAGACGCCGGCGAAGACCATGGGTTTCAGGCGTCGAAAGCCCGGCAGCGCGATGCCAACCGGTGTCGCGGCCTCGGTCACCGTATCACCGGCCAAGATATCGCGGGGATTGCGGATGGTGGCCGTGAAATAGCCCACCTCTCCCGCAGACAAGGCGTCCACCATAACCGGTTTCGGCGTCATGACGCCCAGCTCTTGGACCTGAAATCGCTTGCCCGATCCGAGGAAGGCGATCCCCATGCCGCGACGCAGTGTCCCCTCGACGACCTTCACGAAGACGATGACGCCTTTGTACGCATCATAGATGGAGTCGAAGACCAACCCCGCCAACGGCGCGTCGAGGCGGCCGCTCGGCGGTGGAATTTCGTGGACGACCCGCTCGAACAAGGCTTCGATGCCTCGACCTTCCTTCGCGCTGACGTGGCTGATGACGACATCGGGTTGTTGAAGGAGCTGACGGATTTCGCGGCTCACCCGATCAACTTGCGCGTGGCCGAGATCAATCTTATTGAGCACCGGGATGACGGCAAGACCCCGCTCTCTCGCCAAGAGGTAGTTGGCCACCGTTTGGGCCTCAACCCCTTGGGTGGCATCAACGACGAGCAGGGTCCCTTCACAGGCTTGCAGGCTTTTCGCCACCTCGAACGCAAAATCCACATGGCCGGGGGTGTCGATCAGATCAAGGAGATACTCGCGGCCGTCTTGGGCGTGATGCCGAAGCTGGACGTACGAGGCTTTGATGGTGATGCCGCGCTCGCGCTCGAGCTCCATGTCATCGAGCAATTGATCGCGAAACTCCCGCCGATCCACCGCGCCGCTCAGCTGAAGGAGACGATCCGCCAGGGTGGATTTCCCGTGATCAATGTGGGCGATGATGCAGAAATTTCTGATGCGAGATTGTTCCATGGAAAAGACTGACTAGACCGAATTGACCAATTTGACGCCGAAGGCGAGGAGCCGGTTGACGCGGCCGGTGTGCGGGCTCTCGGCATACACGCGCACAATCGGCTCGGTCCCTGAGCGGCGGAACAACAGCCAACTCTCATCCGAGCCGATCAGCTTGACGCCGTCCACGGCATTCACCTCGCTGACCACCGTGCCGGCGATCTTCGTCGGCGGCGAACGGCGCAACCGTTCAAAGAAACGACTGACTCTTGCCGGAGAGACCGTCAAATCCCGACGGGCATAGGCCCACCGTCCCAACCGCCGCTCCAGTCCGCGCAAGAGCTCGAGAATTCCACGGCCCTGCACGGCCATCGCCTCCAAGACAAGCAAGCCCATCAACACGCCATCCCGTTCCGGGAGATAGCCGTGAACGCCGATCCCGCCGGATTCCTCGCCGCCGATCAGCACCCCGCCGTCCAGCATGAGCTTCGCGATGTGCTTGAACCCCACCGGCACTTCGATCACGTCCAACCCATGGGCCTGGCCCAAGCGATGAATCATGGAGGTGTTGGAGACTGTCTTGACGATCGCGCCTCTCCGCTGTCGGATCGTGATGAGATAGTCGGCCACAATGCACAACACTTGGCCGGGATTCAAGAAGACTCCGCCGGGCGCGATGATTCCTAAACGATCCGCATCGCCGTCCGTTGCGATCCCCACGTTCCATCGACGGGACTTCAGCCGTTTGGCCAATTCGGTGAGGTGGCTGGCGATCGGCTCAGGGGCCTGCCCGCCGAAGAGTGGATCCGCCTCGGGATGCAAGGTCTCGATGCGACATCGTCCGCCGCGCAGCAACCGCTCGATCAGGCGGCCGCCGGTTCCATGCATCGAGTCAACGAGGGCCTTCACGCGGCTGCGACGAATCGCCGCCAGATCAATGAAGGCGCGAATCCCTGCGAGAAATCCTGAGAGAAAATCGGCTCGGCGAACCAGGAGGCGCTTGCGCGCCTGCGCGAAGGCGAGACGCTTGGGCGAGCATCCCAGGCGTGATTCGATGGACGCGACGGTTTCCGTCGTCGCCGAACCGCCAAAGGCTTCCTTGACTTTGATCCCGTTATAGCTTGGAGGGTTGTGGCTCGCCGTGATGACGATGCCCCCGCCCAGCCGGTGGTCCACCACATAGCGGCTCACGGCGCAGGTCGGCACCGAGCGATTCGACAAGATCGTTTTGATCGTGTTGGCTGTTAAGACCTCGCAGACCGCCGTGGCAAATTCCTCGGAGTGCGCGCGCACATCATACCCTACGGCGAGGGTGGGTGCCGAGGAATGAGACGTTGAGAGAAAATGCTCCGCGATCGCCTGACTGACTCGGCGGACATTCTCGATGGTAAATTCTCCCGTCATGAGCGCCCGCCAGCCCTCGGTTCCAAACTTGATCGCCATCTTACGCCGCGGCTCGAAGCGCTTGAATCGCGTGGTGGTAATTCGGTTGGCGGAAAATGGCGGTGCCGGCGACGAGGACATTCGCCCCCGCCTCCACCACCAAGGCGGCCGTCTGCGGGTTGATGCCCCCGTCAATGACGATGTCCCCGGCGAACCATTCCCGACACGTCCGAATCTTGTCGAGCATGTCCGGCATAAACGCCTGCCCCCCGAAACCCGGCTCCACCGTCATCACGAGAATCTGATCGATCTCGTCCAGATACGGACGCAAGGCCTCGGCCGGCGTCTTCGGTTTGACGGAGAGTCCCGCGCGAATCTTGCGGCGGCGCAGATCGCGCAGGAACGTCGTGAGCGTGGCGGGGCTTTTCAATCCGTCGGATTCGACATGGACCGTCAGATGATCCGTACCCGCCTTGAGGAACGCGTCCACATACTGCTCAGGATGCTCGATCATCAACTGGACATCCAACGGACGGTGGGCGACCCGGTGCACCGCCTCCACAATGACGGGACCAAAGCTGATGTTGGGGACGAAATGCCCGTCCATCACATCCAGGTGCAGCCAATCCGCCCCTGCCTGCTCCACGGCGTTGACTTCCTCGGCGAGTCGAGTGAAATCACACGCCAACAAACTGGGGGCCACCAGAAGCTTGCGCATCATGGTTCGACTCCGTGCGTCGAATGGGTCACCGCACCATCTCCAAGGAACGACGCAGCGCCTGCGTCTGATCGTCCGATGTCGGCCCGATGATGGCGAGAAAAAGCCGTTTCGCCTCGAACAGCGCCCGCGCAGCCTGCCGGATGTCTTGCACCGACACGCGGTCGATCGCCGAGAGCAAGTGCTTCAACTCGCCGACCCGTCCCACCGTCACGACTTGCTCGCCCATCCACAGCATGTGCTCCAGCGTCTCTTCGAGCGCCATGGTCAGTTGCCCGCGGTAAAACTCTTTGGCCCGTTTCAATTCGCCGACCCCCACACGCTGAGCCCGCACCTTCGCCAGCTCGTTAGCGATGACCTTCACGGTCGTCACCAGCTTCCCTGGATCGCAGCCGGCCGAGATCACAAACGCGCCGGTATCTTTGAACCGCTTGATGTGCGTGCCGATCTCATAGGCCAGCCCGCGCCGCTCCCGCACCTCGCGAAACAATCGCGAGGACATGTTCGCGCCCAGCAGCACATGGAGCAACTCCACCGCAAACCGCAGGGGATGCATGCGCGCGATAGCCGGCCCTCCGAGACAGAGATGAGCCTGCTCGGTCGTCTTGCCCATCACCTGTACCTGCGGGCCCCGCCGAATGCGCGGCGCTCGGAGAAAGGGTCTCACCGATCCCCGACGCGGCGTCCCAAATGACGCGCGCAAGCCGCGCAGAAGCTCTTCGGAATGAAACGCGCCGGCACACGACACGAGGAGATTGCGGTGGTGATACCGGCTTCGCCAATAGCTCATGACATCGCGCCGCGTCATCTTCCGCACGGTCGCGACGGTCCCTGACAGGAGGCTGCCGAGCGGGTGGTTGGGCCACAGCAATTGATTGAAGAGGTCATGGACGTATTGGCCTGGGGCGTCTTCATACATCCGGATTTCTTCCAGGATGACCTCGCGCTCTTTCTCTACGTCGTCCGCCGCGAATGACGAGCGCAGCATCATGTCCGATAAAATCTCGACGGCTCGCCGGGCGTAGCGCGCGGGAACCTTGACCATGTAACACGTGAACTCTTCCGCGGTAAACCCGTTGAGGCTGCCGCCGACTCCCTCGATGGCTTGTTTGAGCTGCTCGCAACTGCGCCGACGGGTCCCTTTGAAGACGAGGTGCTCGACGAAGTGCGAGATGCCGGAGAGCGGCAGCGGCTCATAACGCCCGCCGGCTCGAACCCACACGCCCACGGCAACCGAGGCGACATGCTCCATCGGCCGCAGCGCCACCGACAGGCCGTTGGGCAAGGTGGTGATCTGATATGGATTCTTATGTTTCATCTGCCATTGAGATAGCTTTGTAAGATCAGTTGTGCCGCCACCTGATCAATCAGTCCCTTGCGGGTTCGTCGAGACGCATCCATGCTCAGCAACGCCCGCTCGCCTTCCACCGTGGTCAACCGTTCATCGACCATCTCGACAGAACAGCTAAGGCGAGCGCGGAGTTGCTCGACAAACGCCATCACGAGTCTCGCTTGCTCGCCCATCTCGCCTTTCATGGTCAGCGGCAGGCCGACCACGACCGTTGCGACGTCATGCTTCGCAACCAGCGAGGCGATGACATCGAGGTCTTGCGCCACGTCACGGCGTTCGATCAACGTCAGACGCTGGGCGGTGATCCCCAGCGCATCGCTCAGGGCCACACCGATCCGCTTGGCTCCCACATCCAGCCCCAGCACTCGTTTCATACGGCACGGCGGAGGCGTCGGATGAAGGAGGCCGCCTCATACACCACGCGACGACGCTGGCCGCGGTAAGGCTCCAGGGCGCGAATCAGGGCGCTTCCCACAATCACTCCATCAGCCGCGCGGGCCACAGCGCGCGCCTGTGCCGCCGTTGAGATGCCGAAGCCCACACAGATGGGTTTGGTGGTCAGAAGCTTCAACTGACGTACCCCGTGCAGCCACTCCGCTGGGAGGTGTCGACGCGCGCCCGTCGTCCCCGTGAGCGACACATAATAGATGAAGCCTTCCGAGGCGCGCGCGATCCGACGCAACCGATGGGCAGGGCTGGTGGGCGCCGCGAGAAAAATCGTCGCCACTCCTTCCCGCTGCCCCATCGCGTGCACGCCCTCTGCTTCATCCGGAGGCAGATCAGGCACGATCAGCCCGCTCACGCCACATCGAGCCGCCTCACGGAAAAACGGAACCGGGTCATCCGCTGTTCCCTGCCCGCCGAATTGCACCACCGGATTCCAATACGACAACACGACGATCGGCACGCGGGATTTCGCCCGCGCGATCATCTGAAGGACCGCAGCGGGTG
>JACQRA010000024.1 GCA_016206725.1 Candidatus Omnitrophota bacterium | reverse complement strand
TCGCCCGTCGGAATCGGTCGACCCGAAGCACGTCGATTCCGCAGCCGATGGAGGCCACCCGAAGACCATCGTGAGATCGCCGCGCTCTCTGACTCATCGCCGCACAAGAGCCTTCATCTCGCGGACCGCCTGCTCAAGGCCGATGAACAGCGCTCGGCTGACGATGGAAAATCCGATATTCAACTCTTCGAGCACCGGCATCGCGGCGATGTTCCTGACGTTCTCGTAGTCGAGACCGTGCCCGGCGGCCACGGCCAAGCCCAGCCCTTCCGCGTGGCGTGCAGAGAAAGACAGCATGGCTAATTCCCTGACCCGCTGCTTCGTTCGTGGCCGTGTGTTCGCGTACCGGCCCGTGTGCAATTCCACGATCTTGGCCCCCACATCGGCTGCGGCCTGGAGTTGCCGGCGGACGGGGTCGATAAAGAGACTGACGTCGATCCCTTCCTCGTGAAACCCCGAGACGACACGACGCAGGCGCCTGGCCAACCGCACAACATCCAATCCGCCTTCAGTCGTCAGTTCCTGACGGCGCTCCGGAACGAGCGTGACCTGCCGAGGCTTGAGCCACCGCGCGATGGCGACAATCTCCGGTGCGATAGACATCTCCAAGTTGACCGGAATCGGCAGGGCGCGGATCAATCGCGCGACGTCGCGGTCTTGGATGTGCCGCCGATCTTCCCGCAAATGGCAGACGATCGAATCGGCACCGGCGCGCTCACACGCCCGGGCCGCGTCCACCGGATCAGGCGACGATCCGAGCCGTGCCTGCCGCACGGTGGCGACGTGATCGATATTGACGCCGAGTCGAATCCGCAATGGTTCTCCACATGGTGATGAATCGAACGGCGGGCTTCACGTCGTGGACCCGAACGATCGCCGCGTGGTGGGCCATCGCGTAGGCCACGCACGCCAAGGTTCCTTCCACCCGCTCCTCAACAGGAAGTCCCAGGGTCTGTCCGATGAACGACTTGCGAGAGGGGCCGATCACCACGGGACAGCCGAGACTCTTCAACGCCTCCACATGGCGCAAGAGCGTCAGATTATGCTGCACGGTTTTGCCGAACCCTAACCCCGGATCGATGAGAATTCGAGACGCGGCGATGCCTGAGGCGATGGCGCGTTGGATCGCTTGCTCAAGAAACCGCTTCACCTCAGCCACGACATCACGGTAGCGCGGGGCGCGTTGCATCGTCTGAGGCCTGCCACGCATGTGCATGAGGATGACGGAGGCGCGCGCCTTCGCCACCACCTCGGCCATCCGCGGATCATGGCGGAGGGCGCTGACATCATTGACCAGCGAAGCTCCTTCCTCAATGGCGCGTTGAGCGACTTGCGCCTTCATCGTGTCAATCGAGAGGACGACGCGCAGGTGCTTGGCGATGAGACGAATGACGGGGATGGTCCGCTCCAATTCTTCGTCAACCGAGACAGGCGCCGCGCCCGGACGCGTGGATTCGCCCCCGACGTCGATGATCTGCGCGCCGTCGCGAACCATCTCTTCCGCATATCGGAGAGCGGTGTTCGGATCCGTCAACCGGCCGCCGTCGCTGAACGAATCCGGCGTCACGTTGAGAATCCCCATCACCCAGGGACGTTGGGAGGGGTCGAACGCAGTCGTGTGATGGCTAGACAGGTGGGCGATCGTTGTCGGAAGGAGCAGGCGCCCCGGTCAATCCGACGAGGCGCTTGACTTCTTCGCCGTCGAGCACTTCTTTCTCCAGCAACGCCTTCGCCAGCCGATCGAGCTCGTTTCGATGGGACGTCAACTGCTGGACGGCGCGCTCGTAACAGCCATCAAGCAACCGGCGGATTTCTTCATCGATCACGACGGCGGTCTGTTCGCTGTAATTGCGCTCCTCGAACAGGTCCCGCCCGAGGAAGATTTGTCGTTCGCGCTTGCCATACGTGAGATTGCCCAACCGCTCGCTCATGCCGAACTCACACACCATCCGTCGGGCGATGTCGGTGGCATGCTCCAAATCGTTCTGCGCGCCCGTGGTCACTTCCTTGAACACCAACTCCTCGGCGGCTCGCCCGCCCATCATGACATTCATCCGAGCTAACAGTTCTTGCTTGCTCACGGTGTAGCGATCTTCAATCGGCAGTTGCATGGTATAGCCAAGCGCCTGAGCTCCTCGAGGGATGATGGAGACTTTGTGGAGGGGATCAGCTAACGGTGTGAGCAGCGCCAAGAGGGCGTGGCCGGCTTCATGATAGGCGGTCACCCGTTTCTCGCGTTCATTGATAATCCGGCTTTTTCGCTCCGGGCCGGCGATCACTCGCTCGATGGCGGCTTCGAACTCTTCCGTGTCCACCCCCTCTTTATTCCGTCGAGCCGCGAGGAGTGCGGCCTCATTGGCCAGATTCGCCAAATCGGCTCCGGAGAATCCCGGTGTTTGGCGAGCGACCTTCTTGAGATCACTGCCGGCGGCCAGCTTGATCTTCCGGGTGTGCACCTTGAGAATGGCTTCCCGGCCGTTCAAATCCGGGGGGCTGATCACCACCTGCCGATCGAACCGTCCCGGGCGCAAGAGCGCGGCATCCAGCACGTCGGGTCGGTTGCTGGCCGCCATCAACACAATCCCTTCCTGGCTATCAAACCCGTCCATCTCCACAAGGAGCGCGTTCAACGTCTGCTCGCGCTCGTCATGCCCCCCGCCGATTCCTGCAAAGCGTTG
>JACQRA010000020.1 GCA_016206725.1 Candidatus Omnitrophota bacterium | reverse complement strand
GGGCACAGTCCCTGGGCGATCTCTCCCGCCAGGTCGCGGCCGGTCCGGTGCTTGGGATGTTGGCCATGGCGACGAATCATCGGGGGCACAACACAGGTTCTCAAAATTGGTTTGTGTCCCCTTTCTTTGACGGCCTCCTGACCCGCACCCAACACATCCTTGTCGACTATTTTTAGGGCGGGGATGTGGTATACTTCGTGTGAACCTGATTAATAGGTAGCGATCTCGTACCGAAAGGGCACTCCCGCCGAAAGGCGGGATCGCAAAGCCACCGGCGCTTCGAAGCCGTGCCGATAAGGCAACGGCGAAGAAGGCAGCGGGGCTACCGAAGGCGAGATGACGAGGCACGGTAAGCAGTTTCTTCAATTCATCCCACCCAACCTTCGAGACGATCGAGGCTTCGCCGTCCTGCTCTACAGCTACATCGTGACGTGGTTCGTGGTCATGTTTACCACGACCCTCCTGACGATGAGCACCCTCGACGTCAATCACGCGCAGCGAGCCATCGCGACCCAACAAGCCTTCTGGGCTGCGGAAGGCGAATTGGAGGGGGCCGTTGCCGAGCTGAAGGTGGACCAAACCGTCTTCGCGCTGGCGAAGGATATGTGCGTGTCATACGGGTCGCGCAACCTCAAGAGCGACGGCTCCATTCGCAGCACCTCCAGCCTGTGCGGGACCAGCACGACGAACACCTACCGCCTCGCCATCACAGGAACCTCCGGCTCCACCACGCAGACGCTCGCCACGATCGTTGACATGGCAGGAGCAGGGATGACTCAATTTAGTCACGTCGCCTATGCGGACGGGATTACGGCCAAGGGGGTGACCACCGGGTCGATCGACACGGTGGAGAAACTCTCGACTCAGAGCGGACGCACGCTGCTGGCGAGCCTCTCGAACAATTCCAACTGGATTCATGACAATCAAGGCAGTCTTGCCACGCGCCGATCCGCTCGGGCGTTGAGAGAGGTATGGCACAACGGAGCGTATGTGCACCAGGACAAACCGCCGATTGAGATTATCGGAGATTCACGAATCTACGGCCCGGTGTTTCTCGGTCCCCATTGGAGTGGTCAGAGCGAGACGGTCGAAATCGCCACGGAGGCCGACGTCGTCGCCGAAGCGGGGGAGGATAACGTGCAAGCCTTGCCTGAGGAGGCGACCTGGCCGTCCATTGAAATCCCCGAAGGCGCGACCAATCTTGGCATCTTAAAATTGGATGAGCCCAACGGCGGTCACCCAAACCGACAACTCAAGATGGTGCTTGCAGAGGGCGCGTATCAGGTGGAGCGGCTGATCTTGACCAACGACGCCGAACTCTGCACGATCGGGACCGTCGAGCTCTATGTCACCGGCAGCCAAAGCGACGAGGAAGCAGACGATGAGGATGAAGATGGCGAGCCGAGGGAAATGAAGATCAATGTGCACCAGCGCGCCAAACTCTATGGCCAACCATCCGGCGCATCAGCGTATGCCCGATACTACTCTCCCGCCAACCTTCGGATCTTTGTGAAAGGCCCTGGCATCGTCAAGATTGGCGCCAGAGACGCCGTCACCGTGGCATTGATTTATGCCCCTGAGGCGCAAGTCAAGGCCAAAGCCGGCACCTTCCTGGGGGCCATCATGGCGAAGTCGGTGGAATTAGAGAAACACGGTAACCAGAAAGCGAAGCTCATTTACGATCGGTCCCTCACCAGCCAATCAATCCCCGTTGGCGTCTCCAACGACGTCGCCATCAAAGTCTGGACGGACGGCGAGCTCCAGTAAAAATAGGGGACACAAACAAATTTGTGAAATTGTTTGTGTCCCCCCTTTGCCCGATTTTTCCCTTCATTGACGGCTTCTTCTCTCCTGTGTTACAGTACCTGCCGTGTTAGCTGAGAATCTTGCACGAATACGCCAGCGAATCCATCAAGCCTGCCAGCGGTGTGGTCGCGATCCCCATGCGGTGACGCTGGTCTGTGTGACGAAAACGATTCCCAGTGAGATCATTCGGCAGGCTCTCGCGCTGGGTGTCACTGACATTGGGGAGAATCGTGTCCAAGAAGCCCGTGCCAAACAGGCCGAACTGACGGCCAGTCCGAAGTCAATTCGCTGGCATATGGTTGGACACTTGCAGCGCAACAAAGCCAAAGACGCCGTGGAGCTCTTCGAGGTGGTTCACTCGGTGGATTCGGTCGTGTTAGCTGAAGCGTTGGAGCAGCAACTTGAGAAAAGGGAGCAGGGAGCAGGGAGCAGGGAGCAGGCCAAGAGGTTCGTTGAGGTGTTTCTTCAAGTGAATGTGTCAGGAGAAATGACGAAGTTTGGTTGTCGTCCGGATGACGTGGAGGTTTTGGCGCATCGCGTCACGGAACTGCCTCATCTGCGTTTGAGCGGCTTGATGACCATGCCTCCTCTCTCGGACAATCCAGAGGACGCCCGTCCCCACTTCCGCCGTCTCCGTGAACTTCGCGATGCGTTGCAGCAGTATGTACATTCCGCACTCCCCATTCCACATTCCCCATTGCTCTTATCCATGGGCATGTCGAATGACTGTGAAGTCGCCATCGAAGAAGGTGCCGATCTTGTGAGGATCGGAACCGCCATCTTCAAGTCAGAATGAAAAACCACGATTCCAAATTCCGCATTCCCCAGTCCGCATTCCGCATTGGGATGATCGGGGCGGGGAACATGGGGCAGGCCTTGCTGGGCGGCTTACGCCGGCAGGGCGTGCCGGCATCCCGCCTGTGTGTCGTCGAGACCAACGCCGAACGAGCGAGCATGGCGCTCCGACGCTTTGCCGTGGAGTCTGTGTCAATGGAGCGGTTGGCTCAGCGATGTCACGTGGTGATCATCGCGGTCAAGCCGCAAGACCT
>JACQRA010000023.1 GCA_016206725.1 Candidatus Omnitrophota bacterium | reverse complement strand
GGCGGGCATCATTGAGGCGGTGGGCGAGGGGGTGACCCACGTGAAGGTCGGGGATCGGGTCTATGGGGCTCGCTGTCTGAGTGGCGCGTATGCGGAGCAGGCGCTGTTTGACGCGGTTCATGTTCAGCCGATTCCTGAGGCGGTGACATTTGCGCAAGGCGCGTGTCTCGGCATTCCGTATGTGACCGCGTATGGCGCGATTGTTCTCAGAGCCAAGGTCAAACGTCGCGAGACCGTGCTGGTACACGGCGCAAGCGGCGGAGTCGGAACCGCCGCGCTGCAGATTTTGCGTCAACGGGGAGTGCGGATCATCGCCACCGCCGGCTCAGAGGAGGGGCGTCGGCTTGCGAAGGAACAGGGTGCTGCGATCGTCTTGGATCATCACGACCCGACTCACTACGAGCAGGTCATGCGGCTGACGCGACAGCGCGGCGTGCAGGTCATCCTCGAGATGCTCGCGAACGAAAACCTGGCGAAGGACCTGACGATCTTAGCGCATCACGGACGGGTGGTCGTCATCGGCTGCCGCGGCACGATCGAAATCGATCCGCGCCAGTTGATGTGGCGCAGCGGCTCAATCCTCGGCCTGCGGTTGCGCAACGTCACGAAGGCCGCGTACCGGAAGATCCACGCCTTTCTCGTGGAGGGCCTTCGCGCCGGCCATCTGCGTCCCGTCGTCGGGAAGGAATTTCCGCTTGCGCAGGCGGCCGAGGCCCACCGCGCGGTCTTACAATCCCCTGCCTACGGCAACATCGTCTTGGTACCGGACTGATCAGACCTTTGCATGTGGCGACGGATACGGTATAGTGAGTGGCACAGGAGGGATGCACAGCGATGAGATCTGCTATCCTTGGAGCCGTCTTGATGCTCATGGGTGTGATGGCTGGCCGTTTGCTCAGCGGGTCGTCGAGTCCGTCCGGACTCACCAAGGCGGAAGCCCAGCAGATTTTGGATGAGCTGAAGCAGCTTCGCGCCGCGGTTGAGCGCGCGCCGGCGCCTGCTGTCGCTCAAGCTGCGGCGCCGGCTGCGCCCACGCAGCCGCAAACCGTGTCGGTATCCATCGAAGGCAGTCCGTCAATGGGTCGCGACGACGCCCCGTTGACATTAGTCGAATTCGCAGATATTCAGTGTCCCTTCTGCGGGCGGTTCCACACCCAGACCTTCCCGCAGTTGAAGGAGAATTTCATTGACAAGGGTCTGCTGCGATTCGTCAGCCGCGACTTACCGCTTCCCTTCCATGGCGAGGCGGAGAAGGCCGCCCTCGCCGCTCGCTGTGCCGGCGATCAAGGGCGCTACTGGGAGATGCGCGACGCGCTGCTCAAAGCCCCCAGCACCTTGAGCACGGACACCATGCTGGCGCAGGCCGCCACCTTGTCACTCAACGCGGATCAATTCAAAGACTGTTTGGACCAGAAGAAATATGCGGACGTCGTCCAGAAAGACGCCAGTGACGCCCAAGCGGCCGGCCTGGGCGGCACGCCCTCCTTCGTGTTGGGGAAAACGTCCGGCAACACGGTGCAAGGCGTTGCGATCGTCGGTGCGCAGCCCTATGCCAGCTTTGAATCCAAGATCAAGGAGCTGCTTCCCAAGGAGTGAAAGGCGCTCTAAGATGGACGAAGTGACCGGCATCCTCCTATTTACCGGGGCCATGTTTGCGGGCCTGTGGGCCCTCAGCTGGGCGTGCGGCGATTTTCGCCCCGCAAAGAACACCACGGCTTCAACCGCGGTGCGGGATGTCGCCCCACCTCGTGAGGAAGTGCAGCGCGCCACAAACGTGTCTGTGGGGCTCCCCAAGAAAGATGCCTGAGCTTGTCTCCGCCAAAGGCGGATCCGCCTCTGGAGGAGAAGGACGACTCACGGTATCTGAACATCTGCAGGAGCTGCGCCGACGGCTTGGGATCAGCCTGTTGACGGTGGTGATCGCCTCGGTTTCCAGCGCCCTCTTCGCGGATCGGATTCTCGCCTGGCTCACGCAACCGGCGGAGCCCTATCTGACGCGCCTCGCGTTTTTCAGCCCGACGGAAGGATTGGCGGCCTACCTGAAAGTCATTGTCGTCTCCGGCCTCGTCGTGGCCATGCCGGTCGTGTTATATCAACTCTGGGCGTTCGTGCGTCCTGCGCTGACGTGGAAGGAACGATCCTACGGTTTCTCGTTCGTCGGATGGGGCATCGCGCTGTTCATCTTCGGCGGGGCGTTTGCCTACACGGTATGCCTGCCGGCGTTCCTCAAACTCCTGCTGAGTGTGGGTGGGGGACGGTTGGAGCCGGTGATTTCCATCAACCAGTACCTGTCGTTTGTCCTCGGCGTCATCGTGCTCTGCGGGGTCTTGTTTGAACTGCCCGTGGCGGTGGTGATGTTGACCCGACTGGGTGTGGTATCGGCGAAGTGGCTGCGGCGCTCTCGCCCGCTGGTCCTGCTGGTCATGCTGATCATGGCGGCCGTGCTGACTCCCACGACCGATGCGATCAGTTTGCTGTTTGTGACGATTCCGATGGCGCTGCTCTACGAAGCTGGCCTCGCCATCGCCACGTGGTCGTCGTGATCGTTCTGACAAGACCGAGCCAACTCAGCGCGGCTACTCCGCACCCTACCCATCCCGCCGGCGCCTGACCCAAGACGATGGCCAGTGGTGAGAGGGTCGTCGTTAGAATCGCGATGGTCCCCAAGACCCACTGCACCACGCTGAGTCCCCATGGCTCACCGCTGCCCATTGCGGCAATCGGCTTCCACCAGCCCGGTGGACGGACTGCCTCGTAGAACGCCGTCAGCGTCTGCCGATCAACCGGCCGCGTCAGCAGCGTCGCCGGCAGCCAACAGCAGGCGGAGCCGATGACCATGAACAGCAACTCGGTCACTAAGCCCTGGGGAATGCCCAGCCACGCGAGGACGTGAGGGCGCATCCACAACATCGGAAGGCTGACGCACATCGCCGCGATCTCGCTCCAGGGGTTGACCCGCCACCAGAGCCATCGCAGCAGATAGACCGGGCCGATGCCGGCGGTGAGGTTCAAGATCAAGGTGAAGGCTTCGCCCACGCTGTGGATGGACCATGCAACCCACACAGCCCCAACAGCCAATCCCCATGGCATCAGACGCGAGACGAACAGGTAGTGTCGGGTATCGGCGTTTCGTCGGATAAACCGCTTGTAGACGTCGTTGACCAGATACGAGGCGCCCCAGTTCAGATGCGTGCTGGCTGTTGAGAGGAACGCGGCGAAGAACGACGCGAGCATCACCCCTTTCAGGCCGACCGGCAGCAACAGGGTGATGAGTCGAGGATACGCGCGCTCGTGGTCAATGAATCCATCCACGGCAAGATGGGCGTTGGGCACAAGGAGTAGGGAAGCCAGGGCGGTGAGGATCCAGGGCCAGGACCGCAGGCAATAATGGGCGATGTTGAACCAGAGCACCGACCACATCGCTTGCCGCTCGTCTTTGCACGAGACGAGTCGCTGGACGAGGATGCCGCCGCCGTCAGTATTCTTCCACGCCCACCACTGCACTAGGAGCAACCCCGCGAACCAGCCGAATGGCGAGGAGACCCACGATCCCTCGCCGCCTGACGCCATCGGCGGGATGATCGCCAGGGCCGAGGTCCCTTCGAGCGACTCGCGCAACGACGTCATCCCGCCCACCGCGTTCACGGCAGCCCACGCGAGGATGATCGCACCGACCATCGCCCAGATAAACTGAAACAGATCAGTCAGCGCCACCCCCCATAGCCCTGATGAGGAGGTGTAGAGCGTTGCCAGGATGACACTCACGATGATCGCCGTCTCTCGGCCGGCGCCGGTCATCTCCTCGAGGACTTTGCGCAAGCCCGTCACGGGCCACGCCCCGAGGACATAGCAGTTGTACAGCAGTCCCCAGTAGATCGTCTTGAAGCCGCGCAGCCAGGCCGCGGCGCCTCCGCTGTAGCGCCGCTCGACCAATTCCACTTCGGTCATTACGTTGGCGCGTTTCCAGAGTTTGGCAAAGACGAAGACGGCCAGCATGGTGCTGATGGAGAGCGCCAGCACCTCCCACACGCCCCACACGCCCCGCCGGCGGATCATGCCGGTCAGCAACAAGGGCGTGTCAGAGGAGAAGGCGGTGGCAGCCATCGAGCTGCCGGCGAGCCACCAGCCGAGCTGTCGGTTGGACACGAAGTACGATTCCAGGCTTTGCCCGGCGCGTTTCGTAAAGACCGTGCCGAGGGCGATGCTGATGAGGAAGAAGATCGCGACGACGGACCAATCAATCCACGTCATGCCGGCGTCAGGTTGCCGAGGATGCGGGCGTGTGACGCGCCGGTCGTTGAAGGAAAGTGGTTGGGCTGATGGCGGATCGCGCGAAGGGCCAGCAGCGCGAAGGCCGCGGGTTCTTTCGCCTGCGGGTGCAGGCCATAGCGCACGATGGATCGAACCGGAAGAGGATCGAGCAATCGCTTGAGATGGTTCATGAGCGTGCGATTGAACACTCCACCCCCGCTGACGATCACCTCAGACAGCCTGACCGGGACGAATCGCCGGTAACTCTCTGCGATACTATACGCCGTGAAATAGGTGACGGTGGCCACCACATCGGCGCGACGCGATACCCATCGCTGTCCGAAGACCGATCGGAGGAACGACTCGTTGAACACCTCGGGGCCGGTTGATTTCGGGGGTGGTCGGCGGAAATACGGATGAGTCCACATCCGACGGACGATCGCGAGGTCCACCTGCCCTCGTTGAGCCATTGCGCCATGACGGTCGAAGCGTTGTTTTCCTCGCGTGAGTCGTTGGGCCGCCATGTCGAGCAGACAGTTCCCTGGACCGGTGTCAAAGGCGATCGGTCTGAGACGGCGTCCCACGATGGTGACATTGGCGATGCCGCCGATATTTTGGAGCGCTCGCGGCGCACCGGTACCGAATCTCCAGCGATCAAAGAAGGGAATCAGCGGCGCTCCTTCGCCTCCGACAGCGAGATCGCGCGGACGGAAATCGGCCACGACGGGGATGCCGGTGCGTTCCGCGATGATGGCGGGTTCCCCCAATTGCAGGGTACATGGAATGGGATCGCGCGGACCGTGATAGACGGTATGTCCGTGCGATCCGATGACGGTCACACGACGAGCCGGCGTCCGCCGTAGGCGGAGGAGGTCACGCGCGGCCTTGGCGAACAATTCCCCAAGGAGCACGTGAAGCTGGGCGGCGTGCGGAACCGCAAGCTCCCTGGCGTGACGCAAGAGCTGAGCGAGGGATTCGGGATAAGTCGACGTGCGAAAGCCAATGAGTCGAACGTGTCGCCCTCGGAACTCGACGAGGGCAGCGGAAATCCCGTCGCACGACGTGCCGGACATGAGGCCAATCGCTAATGCCATGAGCGAGAAGGGGGAAGCATGAAAGAACACACACGTATCATCTGTGTCATTTGGAGAGAACGTGTCGAAGTAAGCCGTGGTGTTGGGTGAGGAGGTGACGGGCGCGAGCGGCGTCCACGTGGAGCGACGCCATGACGATGGCGACTTTGGTATCCCCGTGGGCTCGTCGAAGTGACGAAGCCGCGGGCAATCGTGAAGTACCGGCGATGGTTTGAATGAGGCGTAGAGCACGTTCGCGCAATTTGCGTGAGGTGGGGCGGACGTCCACCATGAAATGGCCGTAGACTTTTCCCATCCGGACCATCGACGCGATGGTGAGCATATTAAGGACGAGCTTGGTGGCGGTGCCGGCTTTCAGGCGGGTGGAGCCGGTGAGGATTTCTGGACCGACGCGCGGGGCGATCACCACGTCAGCGAGGCGGCGTCCGCCGGAGGCGGAGCAGGTCAGCAGCACGGTTGAAGCCCCCTGCTTGCGCGCGGTGCGCAAGCCTTCTTCGACAAACGGCGTGACACCGCTGGCCGCGATCCCCACGAGACTATCGCCTGCTCGCACGTGACGGTCAACGGCTCGTTGAGCGGCTCGGCGATCATCTTCAGCCCCTTCGCGCGAGCGGAATACGGCCGAAGGCCCACCCGCGATGATCGCTTGGACCATTGATGACGGCGTATTGAAGGTGGGAGGACACTCGGCCGCTTCGATCACGCCCAGGCGTCCGCTCGTGCCGGCGCCGAGGAAGAACACGCGGCCTCCTTCCCGCAACGAAGCGATGATGAGGGAGATGGCATGCGCAATCTGTGGGAGGACGCGACTCACCGCGTGGGGGACCATGGCATCTTCTTGATTGATGAGGCGAAGGAGCTGGGTGGTGGTCAGACGGTCGAGATGCCGACTGCGGGGATTGGGTTGCTCGGTGGGCAGGCGCGCGTAGTTCACGGCCATGCCTGTGAGGATAACATGGGGTTGGGTGCGGCGCAACCGGCATGCTACAATCTGGTCGATGTCCGTGACACTTGAAGAACTCATCGGGTCCACCTTAGTTGTTGGCATTCCCGGCACGCGGCTGACAGATGAGGTGGCGAATCACCTCCGAGCGATCCACGCCGGTGGCTTCATTCCATTCGCCCGCAATTTCGAGTCGCCCGAGCAGTTTCGCGCGTTGGTGAAATCCCTCAACGAAGCCTGTGGGCGCGAGTTGCTCGTCATGGTCGATCATGAAGGCGGTCGGGTGGTGAGGTTTTCGAGCGGGGTCACGCAGTTTCCCGATGCGCTGACCGTCGGAGCCAGCCAGACTCCCGATGAGGTTCGGCGCCAAGGGCAGATCGAGGCGGAGGAATTACGCGCCCTTGGGGCGCATGTCAACCTGGCGCCGTGCGTGGATGTCTTGGTCTCAGGCAGCGACCCCGTGATCGGGGATCGCTCCTATGGTCACGAGGCGAAGCGGGTCGCTGAATTCAGCGTGGCGCGCATCCACGGCCTTCAAGATCACGGAGTGGCCGCCTGCGCGAAACATTTTCCTGGTCTTGGCGCTGTCCCCAAAGACCCGCATAAGCAATTACCCGTTGTGACCTTGGATTGGGAGGACATGCGCACCGTCCATCTCAAGCCGTTTATCGAGTCGATTCAGGCCGGGGTGGCGACGATCATGTCGTCCCACGTCTGTTATCCGAAACTGGACTCCTCTCCGAGTCTTCCAGCAACCTTTTCGAAGCGGCTCATTCATGAGCTGCTGCGGCGTGAACTCGGCTTTCAAGGACTCATCTTGAGTGATGATCTGGAGATGGGTGCACTGCGAGGACTCTGTCCCATTGGGGAGGCCGCCGTGCGCGCCGTTGAAGCGGGGCATGATATGTTATTAATCTGCTCGGATGTGCTGCGGCAGCGCCAGGCGTTTGACGCGCTGTGCGAAGAGCACCGAACAGGACGGTTGTCCGTGGCAGCGTTGGAGCAACGGGTGGAGCAGATTCGGAAGTCCCGTAAGCGTTTTTCTTGTACGTGACCTTGATGGGGCGCCGACGGTTGTGGTAGACTTTTGCGTTGGGAGCCGATAAAGGCACACCCGTCGAAAGGCGGGGCCGCAAAGCTGAGGGCCTACGTCGCCGGGGTGTCACGGCAGACGAGCGCTGGAGAAGCGCTCCTCGACTCTTTATTGTCGGGGCAGAGGCGTCTGAGATCCGTGCCTGTGCGATAGGGTGGCCTTAGTTGCCGAAGCTTCTGAGGGCGCTTTGGCGCCTTATCGG
>JACQRA010000019.1 GCA_016206725.1 Candidatus Omnitrophota bacterium | reverse complement strand
CTGGACCGGGATGTGGAGATCATCATCAAGCCGAAAATGAAGGTGGAAAAATTCGCCACCATCCAGATCTTGGTAACTACGACCCCCTGACAGCGGTAGCTCGATGAGAGGGTTCGACAAAAATGAATGAGAAAGGTCGGCGCGTGAGGAGGCAGGGTCTGCGCGGGGTTCGGTGGGTCGCGGGCGCCTTCGCGTTATGGTGTCTCCTTCCACGTCCGCTCCACGCAGGCGAGGAACCTGTTCGGGTACCGACGGAGGCGGTGCGGACGATTCGGCAGATGGCGATTCAGCACAACGGGCGGCACAAGCCGTTTGAAAGCTTTGCCAGGGAGACGGTCAAATTCATCACGGGTTCCGACCGGATTGAGGGCGAAGAGCCCGTGGTGAGCGTCCTGTCGATCATCGCCACGCCCGAGGCGTGGCAACCACGGCCGCTCATCGCGGTGCCGTTTCGACCCTTGCGCGAAGCGATCGGGCTGTCAGCCAAGACCACGCACGTCTCGTACGAAGAGTTGGTGACGACCAAGCGGCTGATGAAGATGCTCCCCGCCATCGTCGCCAAGCAGCAGCAAGATGAGAAACTGACGATGTTGGAGCAGGAGACGATGGATCTGTTCGAACGATTCGTCGCCTTTAGCGCGCTCGTTGAGCATCGGCTGGAACTGGTGCCTGCGCCCTCAGCCGGCGATCCCTCGTGGCGCTCGATTCAACGTCCTGAAGGTTACTCGTCTGCCACCCAGGCCGAGATCACAACCGCGTGGAGCGCATGGATCATGGCGCTTCGTGACGGTCCACCTGAGGTGATCAACGCCACAACCACGCAGTTGACACGTCTCCTGGTTCGCTTGAATCCTTCGGCGTATCCACCACAGTGGCGGCTGCGCCTGGAAGTGTTCTACCACCGGTTCAACCCGTTTTGGGCGGCGCGCATCTTCTATGCGATTGCAATTCTCGGTTTGCTGGTCGCCCTCTTCACCGTAAAGTCCCAGGCGGCGGTTGGAGGACTCGTAGCGTTTGGATTCGCGGCCGCATGGCATCTCGTGGGCATCCTGATGCGGGTCGTCATCGGCGGGCGCCCGCCGGTGTCGAATTTCTACGAGACGATGTTGTGGCTGCCGTTCGTCGGGGTGGTGTTGGCGTTCGTCTTTGAACGCATCTACCGCGCCAACGTCTTTGCGCTGGCCGCCTCGATCCTGGCGACCGTCACGCTGTGGTTATCGGACACCGTGCCGCTGGATGCCAGCATCGCGCCGGTCGTCGCCGTGCTGCGCAGCAATCTCTGGTTGACGATTCACGTGCTGACGATCGTCGCGAGCTACGGCGCCTTGGCCCTCGCGGTCATCCTCGCGCATCTCTACGGGATACTCGTTCTGCGACGGATGAAGCCGGCAGAGTTGGAGGCCTTGGACCTCTTCTTGTATCGCGCGATTCAGGTGGGGGTCGTGTTGTTGGCGGGGGGCATCATGCTGGGCGCGGTGTGGGCGAACGCGTCGTGGGGCCGCTACTGGGGGTGGGATCCGAAAGAGACATGGGCGCTGATCACCCTGTTGTGGTTTCTCGCCTCACTGCACGGCCGATTCGCCGGCTGGCTCAAGGGCGTGGGATTTGCCCTCACGACGATCGCGGGATTTTTTCTCCTGTTGATGACGTACTACGGGGTGAGCTTCTATCTCGTGGGTCTGCACAGCTATGCCGGCGGCCACGCCAAGCCGCTGCCGCCCTTGCTGATCGTCTACGGTATTGCCGAATTCCTCTTCATGGCGCTGGTCGCCCTCACAGCGGCCAGACGTCAGAGACCGGCCTAGCTCGTCCCCTCCAGGTTCATCTTCCTCTCTCTGATCGGTATCTGCCGCTCATCTATGACGCCATCCACAGCTCTCCCAGCCGGTGACATCGCCCTCTATATGACATCCGTCATGGAACCAGCCCCCCGACAGGCGTATCCTTTCCTACTTGAGACTGGGTCTCAAACAGAAAAATGCAGATCACCTGTCAGGCTCCTATCATCCCCACCGGTGACTCGTTAGCCACTGATGCGCCGGTGTTGATCGTCACCGGCAATCCCAACGTCGGCAAGAGCGTGGTCTTTCATTGGCTGACGGGCCGCTACAGCACCGTCTCGAATTATCCAGGGACGACCGTGACGATCAGCGAAGGCCGGACCATCCTCGAGGGACAGTCAGTGCGCGTGCACGATACGCCGGGGATCAACAGCTTGTTGGCGACGTCAGAGGATGAGGTGGTGACGCGCCGCCTGTTGCTCAACGGCCATCGCAGCCGCATCGTGCAGGTGGCGGATGCCAAGAACGTGGAGCGCGCCCTGGCCCTGACGCTCGAATTGGCCGAGGCGGAGATGCCGGTGGTCTTGGACCTGAACATGATTGACGAGGCGCGCGAGCGTCGCATCACCATTGACGCGGATCGCCTCTCGCAGCGTCTTGGCATTCCGGTCATCCCGACTATCGCCACGCAGCGCGTCGGGCTTGATCGTCTTCGGCGGGCGATTGCCGAGGCCGACGTATCACGATGTCGGGTGTCCTATCCATCGGTCATTCAGAATCTTCTCGAGGAGATCGAAGCCATCCTGCCGTCTTCTTTCTGCGGCCGTCGGGCGCTGGCGTTATTGTGGATCTCGGGGGATGCGGATGCGCAGGCGCGTGTGGAGCAGACGCTCGACCCTGAAGTCTTTGCTCGCTTGCGCGCGCGCCTTGATGAGGTGCGCCGTCAGACTCGTCGCTCCATCGGGGTGCTCATCAGTGAGGCGCGTCTGCGGGCCGCTCGTGAGCTCCTGACTGGCATCGTGCATCGTGAGCCGGTCACCACGCGTCCGTGGCTCCATCGCTTGGGCGATTGGGCCTTGCAGCCGGTCTGGGGCAGCCTCCTTACGCTGGCGGTCTTGGCTGCCATGTATTGGCTCGTGGGAGTCTTCGGCGCCCAGACCCTCGTCGGGGCGTTGGAAGAGACGGTGTTCGGCCGCGTCTTCAATCCAGCCGTCACGTGGGCGGTGAACCATGTGATGCCCATCGCGTGGGTCCGCGATCTGTTGGTCGGGGAGTACGGCTTGGTGACGATGGCGCTGACCTATTCGGTGGCCATCATCCTGCCGATCGTCGGCATTTTCTTCCTGTGCTTCGGCCTGTTGGAGGACGTGGGGTATCTGCCACGCCTGGCCGTCTTCGCGGATCGGGCCTGCCGCTTGGTCGGTCTCAACGGCAAGGCGGTGCTGCCGCTGGTGCTGGGCTTGGGCTGCGATACGATGGCGACGATGACGGCGCGCACCCTGGATACCAAACGCGATCAACTCATCGTGACACTGCTCTTGGCGTTGGCGATTCCATGCTCGGCGCAACTCGGCGTCATCCTGGCGATGCTCAGCCCGTTGCCTCCGATGGCCACCGCCCTATGGTTGGGGGTTGTCCTCGTCTCGTTTGTGGCGGCAGGGCAGGCGGCCTCACGAATTCTGGGAGGTGAGCGCTCGCCGTTTCTCTACGAGATTCCTCCGCTGCGATGGCCGAAGCTCTCGAACATTGTCATCAAAACGTTGGGTCGCGTGGAGTGGTATCTGCGGGAAGCGGTGCCGTTGTTTTTCCTGGGGACGCTGATCCTGTTCGTGCTCGACCGGACAGGACTCTTGAGCCTGATCGAGCGCGTCGCCGCACCGGTGGTCGTGCATTGGCTGGGGCTGCCCCTGCGGGCGACCGAGGCATTGCTCGTGGGGTTTCTTCGTCGGGATTTCGGCGCGGCCGGATTTTTTGCTCTCCAGCGCGAGGGACTGTTGACGCCTTCGCAAGTCGTCGTGAGTCTGGTGACGATCACGCTGTTCGTGCCGTGCTTCGCTCAATACCTCATGATGGTGAAGGAGCGCGGATGGAAAATGGCGACAGCCTTGAGCCTCTTCATCGTGGGCTATGCCGTCGGAATAGGGGGGATCGTCCGATGGGCGATCCAGCACACCCATCTGTTGAACTAATCCCACCACCTGTCGCCTCGCCGAAGGCGATATCCCGCCAGAGGCAGGATACTCCGCTTTCAGCGGGTGCGACAGGTGGTGGGATAATATGCCCGTTGTGTGGCGCGACCTTTCTGACCGGCGAGGCCGTGTCGCGATGCCAAGCCTGTCCGATCGCTCGGGGATGTACGCTCACGTGCTGCCCGCGCTGCGGCTATCAATGGCCTGAACGGTCCATGGTGGTCACAAGATTGCAGCGCTGGCTGGCGCGCTGGAAAGGAAAACGTAAATGACCCTTCGACATTGCTCAGGGTCATGGTGAGCGAGCGAAAGCGAGTCGAACCATGAGTCAACGAGAAGCCGTCGAAGAATTGCTGGAGTTGCTCTGGACGGCCGACGAGGACGACCTCCTGCCGCTCGATCGGCACCGTCTTCCGCAATCTTTGCGTTGTTTCTTGCCGCATCCCATCGAAGAGAATGGCGGCGACCTTCAGCGGACGATCGAGGAAGCGATCCAACAGGGGTTGGTGGAGATCGTCTCCGGAGTGTGCGTGCAACTCAGCCTCACCGGCAGGCAGACCGCTGAACCGGTCGTGCGGCGCCACCGTTTGACGGAAAGCCTGTTAGCCGGGGTCCTCGACGTCTCTGAAGCCTCAATGGAATCCACGGCGTGTCAGATGGAGCACATCCTGAATGTCGAGGTGACGGATGCGGTCTGCACATTTCTCGGCCACCCGCCGGTGTGCCCGCACGGGCGCAGCATCCCTCGCGGAGTCTGCTGCCAACGTGCCGAGAAGTCCGTGGCGCCGCTTCTCGTGCCGCTGGGCCAGCTTGCCGTCGGCGCAGAAGGCGCCGTCGCGTTCATCCACACCGGGCGAAGCGCCTATCGGCAACGCCTGAGCCTGCTCGGGTTGATGCCGGGTCGCCGTCTGCGGGTGAAGCAGGTCCGCCCCACCCTGGTCATCGCGGTGGGAGAAACCGAGCTCGCCCTGGACCGCGAGGCTGGCCAGGAGATTTTCGTGAGGAGACGGTGATGCGATGAGAGACCCTGACATCGTTGAGTTGGAAATCCGCCATCTGGAAACCCAACTGGCCCGCGCCGCCTTGGGGGAGCTCGATGCCGAACTCCTCAAGAAGCTGCGTCTGCAGTACGGCATCTACAGTCTGCGGCGACGCCCGCTGCAACATATGGTTCGTGTGCGGATTCCGTTGGGTCGGATCGCCCCTCAGCAGCTTGAGGCGTTGGCGGAGATTTGCGATCAGTTCACCCCCAGCCGCTCCTGCCATT
>JACQRA010000021.1 GCA_016206725.1 Candidatus Omnitrophota bacterium | reverse complement strand
GTAATTAAATTACCATCATCAAAAAATCAGAACCATCATCTTCAACTTGCGTAGTTACTCTAGCTGGATAGTGAATTGAAAGAGATAGGAACCAAGTTGCTCCGTTTATAGAGTGGGTGTCCTGGCCGGCCATTCTGCAATCTCACTAAACAACAGGGCTCTCTCAAATAAGAAAGAACCTCTCGATCGCGTTCCTCATGGCCAGTGACAACTCCGTTTCCCCAGGCACAAATAACCTGCTTCGCTTCGTCTTGCATTCTCTGCAAGTGTAAATCGTTTTCCGGCCCAATAGGATCTTGAGCCTCACTTAACATATTGATTATGATCGGCAAGGGACGGGTTTAAACAAATAAACAAAATGATCGGCCTAGATTCGTCCCATACGCGGCGTAATTCATAACGAAATTTCCCGCAGGGAGAAATAACCGCAGATCTCTTCAACGGTGTTTTCATCCTAGGACTTGCTGAGCCCACCAGAGGCCGATGAGGGTTTTGGCGTCGCGGATCGTACCGGTCTGGATTTTTCGCAGGGCCTCTTTGAGCGGCAGGACGATGACCTTGAGGAACTCGTCGTGGTCAAGGTTGGAGTGGCCGGGGATAAGGTCTTGAGCGAGGAAAAGCGTCATCCGCTCGTTCATGGCGCCAGGGGCGGCATAGAAACAACATAGCCGTCGCAAGCGCTTGGCGCGCCAGCCAGTCTCCTCCTCCAGTTCACGGCGGGCGCACAGCGCGGGCTTCTCACCCGGATGCAGGGTGCCGGCCGGAAGCTCCAAGAGCCATTGGTTGACCGAGCGGCGGTACTGGCGGACGAGGATCACTCGGTTGCGCGGCAGCAGCGGCACGATGACGACGGCGCCGGGATGCTGGATCGTCTCGCGAGTGATCCGCTTGCCGCCAACCATCAGCTCTTCCTTGATGAGGCGGACGATGGGGCCCTGGTAGATGATCGACCGCTTGAGCAGTTTGATAGACGTCCTCATTTGAGGGGTGACCGGAGCCAGGGCTCCCATGCGCCCGGAGCGAACGACGCGCGATAGGCTGCGGCGGCGCGAGGACGCATGGGATGGCGCAGGGCAGGACCCGTCAAACGTGACGACGACAATGCATGATTTCAAAGTGAGAAACGGACAACTCTATTGCGAGCGGGTGGCGGTTGACCGCATCGCCGATGCCATCGGCACACCGGTCTATGTCTACAGCCGCCACACGCTCATTGACCACTTCCAGAAACTACGCCGCGCCTTCCACCGGATGCGGCCGCTCATTTGCTTCTCGGTGAAAGCCAACGGCAGCCTCGCGATCCTCAAGATGCTCGTCAGTCAGGGCGCCGGCCTCGACATTGTCTCGGGTGGGGAGCTCTACAAGGCGCGTCGAGCCGGCTGTCCGGCGAATCGCATCGTGTATGCGAGTGTCGGCAAGAGCCGCGACGAAATCCGCGAGGCGCTGCGAGCGGGGATTTTCTGCTTCAACGTCGAGTCGCTCCCCGAGCTGGACGCCATCAATGAGGAAGCGGTTCGACTGCGCACGAAAGCTCCCGTGGCGCTTCGTATCAATCCGGATGTGGAAGCGCACACCCATCGCTACATCACCACGGGAACCGCCGAGAGCAAGTTCGGCATCCAATTGGAACAGGCGGAACGACTGATCAGCGCGCGTGGGAGCGCGTTCGGGTCAACGCGCTTGCTGGGGTTCCATCTGCATATCGGCTCGCAGATCACCAGGTCGGCGCCATTCATCCAAGCGATCCGTCGCGTGGGGAATCTGATCAGCCGTCTGCGCAAGCGAGGCATCGCGATTGAATGGCTCAATCTCGGAGGGGGGCTGGGGATTGTGTATAAAGATGAACGTCCGCAAACCGCCCAGGCTTTTGCGGAGGCGGTCGTGCCCCATCTGCTGCCCTTGAAGGTCAAGTTGATTCTGGAGCCGGGGCGGTTCATCGTCGGCAACGCCGGCATTCTCGTCACCCAAGTGCTCTACCGCAAGGAGACGCCGGGCAAGCGTTTCTTGGTCGTGGATGCCGGCATGAGCGACTTGATCCGTCCCGCGCTCTACGGCGCGTACCATGAGGTTGTGCCCGTCATCAGTGACAAGCGACAAGGGACAAGCGACAAGCGACAAGCCTACGATGTGGTGGGGCCGATTTGTGAGAGCGCCGATGTGTTGGCAAAAGACCGGCGGCTGCCGGCTCTTGGAGAAGGGGAGCGATTGGCGATCTTCGGCGCCGGCGCCTATGGGTTTGTGATGGCGTCCAACTATAATGGACGGAGGCGTCCGGCCGAGGTCCTCGTCAGAGGTTCCCGCTGGTTTCTCATTCGTCATCGGGAAACGCTCAATGACCTCGTTCGCCATGAAACCGTACCATCAGGACTTTTAACATGACCATTCCGCATTCGACGATGGTTCGTTTCACCAAGATGGTTGGGACGGGAAACGACTTCCTGATCGTGGACGCCGTCCACCAACGTCTGAACTCGCTCAAGGGTCGATGGCCGGCCATTGCGCGCGCCGCCTGCGACCGGCGCTGGGGAATCGGGGCGGACGGCCTGTTGCTGTTGGAGCCGTCTCGCGTGGGCGACGTCCGGATGCGGGTCTTCAATCCGGACGGCTCCGAAGCTGAGATGTGCGGCAACGGCGCGCGGTGTGTCGTTCGGTTTCTCGCGCAACGAATGAGTTCGTCCCTCGACTCCGCTCGGGATGTCGCCCCCAGCGCATCGAGAGGTCATGGGGCTCCACAGGCCGAGCCGATTGCGCTGGAGACCGCCGGTGGAACCGTCACCGGCTGGGGGCGGAGCGAGCGGATCCATTTGCAGATGGCCGAGCCGACACAGGTGCGCTTGGGTCTTGAGATCCCCGTCGCTGGACGGATGCTCTCTGCCGCGTCAATTGACACCGGCGTCCCCCATGTGGTGGTGGGGGTCAGCGACCTCGAGGCGGTGGACGTGGAGGGCTTGGGGCGGCAACTCCGTGTTCATCGGATGTTTCAGCCGCGCGGGACGAATGTGAATTTTGTTCAAGTCGATCGCCATGCGGGCCACTGTCTTCGCATTCGCACCTATGAGCGAGGCGTCGAAGGGGAAACCCTGGCGTGCGGGACCGGTGTGACCGCAGCGGCCATCATCCATGGCCTCACCCATTCGGCAGGATCGAATGGCGGAGTCCGCCGTCGGATTGATGTCATCACGCGGGGAGGCGATCGGATGAGCGTCTCCTTCCAGCTCATGGCGCAGGGTACGCGGCGTCTGGTGAAAGATGTGGTGCTTGAAGGCGCGGTGCGGTGGATCTGTGATGGAACGTTTCGCTGGCCAATGGGGGTGGCTTCATGAACGTCGCGTGGCGTGGGTCCATGGTGGCGCTGGTGACTCCATTCCGGGAGGATCGAGTGGATGACGCGGCGCTGAAACGGTTGGTGGAATGGCACGTGACGTCAGGCACCAGCGCGCTTGTTCCCTGCGGCACCACCGGGGAATCCGCAACACTCTCCCATGAGGAGCATGAGCGAGTCATCGAGCTGGTCGTGCAGGCGGCTCGCGGTCGCATTCCGGTTATCGCGGGAACCGGCTCGAATAATACGAAAGAAGCCATTCGCTTGACACGGCATGCCAAAGAAGCCGGCGCGGATGCCGCGCTGCTCATCTCGCCCTATTACAACCGGCCGACGCAACGCGGCTTGTATTTCCATTTCAAGGCGATTGCGGACGCCGTCGATCTGCCGCTCGTGCCGTATAATATCGCCTCCCGCACGGCCGTCAACATTGAGCCGGAAACCGTCGCCAAATTGGCGGCGGATTGCCGAAACATCGTGGCCATCAAGGAATCCAGCGGCAATCTGGAACAGATGAGCCGCATCCTGCAGTTGACGAATCGAAAGCTTGTGCTGCTTTCCGGAGACGACGCCCTCACGCTGCCCGTGTTGTCTATCGGAGGCCGCGGGGTGATTTCCGTCGCCGCCAACATCGTCCCTCATGATGTGGCGGCTCTGGTCCACGCCTTTGAGCAAGGCCGCATTTACGAGGCCCAATCGTGGCACGCCAAGTTGCTGCCGCTCATCAAGGCGTTGTTCATCGAAACGAATCCGATCCCGGTGAAAACCGCGATGGGGTGGCTGGGCCTGATCGAGCCGCAACTGCGGCTGCCGCTCTGCGCGATGGAGGGCGCGAATCTCGAAAAGCTCGAAGCCGCCCTGACGGCCTACGGCTTACAGGAAGTCGCCCACTTATGACCATCAAACTGACTATTTCAGGCTGTTGCGGGCGGATGGGCTCGCGGATTGCGACACTGGCTCTTCAGGATTCGGTCTTTTCAATTGCGGGCGCCATCGAGTCGAAAGGCCATCAAGCCCTCGGCCAAGACTTTGGTTCGCGGCTGGGCGCTGCCGTCCTCGGCCTTCGCATCAGCGACGATGCTAACACGGCGATCGGCGCAGGCGATGTGCTGATCGAATTTACGCAGCCCGAAGCGACGATGGAGCACGTGCGACTTGCCGCCCAGTTGAAGAAAGCCGCCGTCATCGGGACCACCGGATTATCCGACGCCCAACGCGCTGAAGTTGTCCAAGCGGCCAAGACGATCCCCATGGTCCTGAGTCCTAACATGAGTGTGGGCGTGAATCTGTTGTTTGAGCTGGTGCAGGCCGCCGCCCAGCGGCTGGGGCTGGGTTATGAAGTGGAAGTCGTCGAAGCCCATCACAAGGCGAAGCTGGATCGGCCCAGTGGCACAGCCAAGCGCTTGGCCGAGCTGCTCGCCGGGAGCCGGCGCCAGCCGATTGAGAAGATTCCGGTGCACGCCATTCGAGCCGGCGACATCGTGGGGGATCACACCGTGATCTTCGCCGGTCCGTCGGAGCGCCTTGAGCTGACCCATCGTGCCCACAGCCGCGACGCCTTCGCCCTCGGCGCGCTCCAAGCCGCTCGCTTTCTCGCCGGCAAGCCGCCGGCCAAACTCTACGAGATGCGCGATGTCCTGCAGGAAGTGATTAAGTGATTGGGCGATTGAGTGATTGAGATGAATTTTGATATCCAAAAGGCAGAGCGGCTGAAGATGCTGCCGCCGTATCTGTTTGTGGAGATCGACAAGGCGAAGCACCGACTTCAGCAGCAGGGTGTGGACGTTATTGACCTGGGTGTGGGTGATCCGGACCTTCCCACCCCACCACACATCGTCAAGAAGTTGCAGGAGACGGCCGACGATCCCGCGAACCATCGCTACAGCTTTACCGAAGGCTTGCTGCCGCTGCGAGTGGCGATTGCGGACTGGTACCAACGGCGATTCGAAGTCAGTCTTGATCCGGCCACGGAGGTGCTGCCGCTCTTAGGTTCAAAAGAAGGCATCGCGCATTTGCCTTTGGCGCTGACCAATCCAGGGGACGCGGTGCTCGTGCCGGACCCGTGTTATCCGCCGTATCGCAGCGGCACGATCTTGGCGGGGGCGAGCATCGTCTCGATGCCGTTAGTGGCGGAGAACAACTTCCTGCCGGACTTCGGCGCGATCAGCCAGAGGGCGGCGCGCTCGGCTCGGCTGATGCTGCTTAATTATCCGAATAACCCGACGGCCGCCGTGGCGACTGAGGACTGTTTCAAGGAAGCCATCCAACTCGCCAACGAGTACCATATCGTCATCGCCCACGATGCCGCCTACTCCGAGGTCGCATTTGATGGCCTCAAACCGATCAGTTTCTTGCAGGTTCCCGGCGCCAAAGACATCGGGGTGGAGTTTCACAGCCTCTCCAAGACCTACAACATGACCGGCTGGCGGGTGGGGTGGGTGTGTGGCAATGCCGCCGTCATCGCCGCGTTGAGTCAACTGAAATCGAATCTCGACTCCGGGATATTCCAACCGATCCAATTAGCCGCCATCGAAGCGCTCACCGGCGACCAATCGCCGCTCGCGCAGGCGCTGGCGACCTACCAACAGCGCCGCGATTTGCTCGTTGACGGACTGACGCAAGCGGGATGGACCGTGCCCAAACCACCGGCCACCTTCTATGTGTGGGCGGGGGTGCCGAAAGGACAGTCCTCCATTCCCTTTGCCACGCGCGTACTGGAGGAAGCCCACGTGGTCATCACTCCAGGCGCCGGATTCGGAGCGCATGGGGAAGGCTACGTCCGTTTCTCGCTGACCCTTCCCACCGACCGCATCCAAGAAGCCGTCGCCAGAATTGCGAAAGTCCTTTAAATTGGGGACACAAACACATTTCCAAAAATGTGTTTGTGTCCCCGATTGAAACATGGCACGAGTATTTCTCGGTCTCGGCACGAACGACGGCGACCGCCTCGCCAACATTTCAAACGCCGCGCAAACCCTCGCCGTCTCAGGGACGATCCGTCTCGTGCAGATGGCGACGATTACTGAAACCAAGCCTGTCGGTGGCCCTCCTCAAGCGGATTTCTTGAACACCGTCCTCGAAATTGACACCTCGCTTGCTCCGCAGGAGTTGTTGGAGTCGCTCAAGCAATTCGAACGTCATCTGGGTCGCGTTCCCTCATCGCAGCGATGGGGTCCACGGGTCATTGATTTGGATATCTTGTTGTACGATGATCGCATCGTGACGGAACCGCAGTTAGTCATTCCGCATCCGCAGATGCACCACCGGCGATTCGTCTTAGAGCCGCTGGCGCAGTTGGCCCCGGCTCTCGTCCATCCCGTCCTGAAGCGAACGATCCAGGAATTGCTTGATGCGTGTCGTTAGACGCGTTCGTGACATGATCCAGTTCGCTGAACAGATTCGGCGGCGCGGCGAGACCATCGGGTTGGTGCCGACGATGGGCGCGCTGCACGAGGGACACCTCTCGTTGATCCGCGCCGCCCGTCGGCAAACCGACACCGTGGTGGTGAGCATCTTTGTGAATCCACTGCAGTTCGGCGTGAGGGAGGATTTCGCGCGCTACCCCCGGAATCTCTCACGCGATCTGGCGCTCGCCAAACGGGAAGGAGCCGATGTGGTGTTCGCGCCATCACGCGAGGAGATGTACCCTCGCGGCGCTTGCGCCATCGTGGAGGTTGAGGGCTTGAGCGACCAACTCGAAGGCGCCCTGCGGCCCGGACATTTTCGCGGGGTGGCGACGGTCGTTGCGAAACTGTTCAACATCGTTCAGCCCACCATCGCCTATTTCGGCCAAAAAGATTATCAGCAAGCCGTGATCATCAAGCGGATGGTTGAGGACCTCCATTGGCCGGTGCGCATTGACGTGTTGCCGACGGTGCGAGAATCGGACGGATTGGCGATGAGCTCGCGCAACGTCTATCTGAGCACCGTCGAGCGACGACAAGCCGTCGCCCTCTCTCAGGCGTTGAAGGCGGCGCATGAGGCGATTCGTGGCGGGGAGCGACGTGCGCAGGCGCTGCGCCGTCGGATGCAGGCGGTGATGCGTCAACAGGCTCTCATCCGCGTGCAACAGATCGGCATCGTCGATGCGGCCACCCTCACACCGGTGGCACAGCTCAAGGGACGGGCGGCCATCCTCGTTGCTGCGTTCGTTGGAACGACGCGACTGATTGACAACCTCCTCGTCGACGTGACATAATGTGTCGTCGAGAAAACCAAGAAGGCCGAAGAGGGCCTCAGAGGGCGGAAGAAGGCGTGATGTGGCGAACAATGTGCAAATCCAAGATTCATGGGGCGACGGTGACAGAGGCGAACCTGCAGTACACGGGCAGCCTCACGTTGGATCCGTTGCTGATGCGCGCCGCCGACCTCGTGCCGTACGAGCAGGTGCACGTCGTCAACCTCAATAACGGCGCTCGGCTGGAGACTTATTGCATCGAGGGAATTCCCGACTCCGGCACCGTGTGTCTGAATGGGGCCGCCGCCCGACACGCCGCCGTCGGGGACAAGGTCATCATCATTTCGTACGCGCACGTTGCGGAAGAGGACGTGCAGCGCCTGACACCGAAACTCGTCTTCGTGGATGACCAAAACCACGTCTCGCAGGTGCAACACACTGAATTGGTTCCGTGATCCCACCACCTACCGCAGCTGCCGAAGGCAGCTCTGCGCAAAGCGCAGAGCCTTGTAGGCCGGCGGCAGGTGGTGGGATGAAGAAAACCGTTGGGATTGTCGGGTGCGGCGCGATCGGCTCCGCGCTCGCACGAGGACTTGAGCGCGATTGTCAGGATGCGGCGAAGATCGTCGCCTTAGTTGATGTCGATCAGCGC
>JACQRA010000017.1 GCA_016206725.1 Candidatus Omnitrophota bacterium | reverse complement strand
GGTGGTGGGATGAAGAAAACCGTTGGGATTGTCGGGTGCGGCGCGATCGGCTCCGCGCTCGCACGAGGACTTGAGCGCGATTGTCAGGATGCGGCGAAGATCGTCGCCTTAGTTGATGTCGATCAGCGCGCGGCACGAATTCTCCAGCAACGTCTTGCCAGCCATCCTCCCATCGTCACCCTCCAAGAACTTATCCGTCGGAGTTCCATCGTTGTCGAAGCCGCCGAAGCCTCGGCGGCGCCCCGCGTGGCTCGTTTGGCGTTGGCCGCCGGGCGTGACGTTCTCATCATGAGCACCGGCGGCTTACTCACGTCATCCGAGTGGCAACGTGTCGCAAAGCGGTCACGCGGACGATTACATATCCCGAGCGGGGCGCTGGCTGGCATTGATGGCGTGAAGGCCATGGCCGGAGGGACCATTCGGCGCCTTCTCCTCACGACGCGCAAGCCTCCTCAAGCGCTCGCCTCCGCTCCTTTTGTCCGCGCGCATCGCCTTCAGCTCAACCGTCTTCGCCGGCCGAAGGTCCTCTTTGAAGGCTCACCGGCGGAGGTCGTGCGGGCCTTTCCCCAAAATACGAATGTGGCCGCGACGGCGATGTTAGCCGCGTCCAGTGTGAGGGGCCGTCGGCCCTTGATGACGGTTCGGGTCGTCGCGGATCCGACCATCCGGACGAATCGCCACGAGTTGGAAGTGGAGGGTAAGCAGGGACGGATGCGTTGCGCCATCGAAAGCCGTCCCTCAGCCGCGAATCCGAAAACCAGTCAAGTCGCCATCGATTCGGCGCTCGTGACCTTGAAACAGTTGTTCAACCCGATTCGTGTCGGCACGTGAGTAAGCAGTGTACAGTGCACAGTGTACAGTTTACAGCGTTTTGGACTGTTCGCTGTAAACTGTAAACTGTTAACTCCCGCCTTAGGCGGGGACAGGAGGGAGGTGAGTCAACGTGGCAGAGAAGGTGGCAAAAGTTGGTATCAGAAAGCAGGCTGGGTACCTCTACTTTGTCGACAAGCAGGGCGACATCTCCCGAGCTCGCATGGCGCGCGGGGGTCAACGTCGTCGTCGACGAAGATAACGCTGTTTACGTGCTACGATATGGTGTGACGGGGCGGCTCCGCCTCACCGCGGGTCGTCCCGTTCCCATATTTCAACATGTCAGATGACGTGATCCACATTCGCGGGGCGCGCGAGCATAATCTCAAGAACATTGATCTCGTCCTGCCGCGCAATCGCCTCATCGTGATGACCGGTCTCTCCGGCTCCGGGAAATCCTCGCTGGCCTTTGACACGCTCTATGCGGAAGGCCAGCGCCGATACGTCGAGAGCCTCTCGGCCTACGCCCGCCAATTTCTCGAACGGCTCGAGAAGCCTGACGTAGACGCCATTGACGGCCTCTCGCCCGCGATTGCCATCGAGCAGCGAACCGTCGGCGGGAACCCCCGCTCGACCGTCGCCACCCAAACCGAAATCTACGATTACCTGCGGGTCTTATTCGCTCGGGCCGGCAGCCCCCACTGCCCTACGTGCCGCCTTCCGATCAGCCGGCAATCGGCGCAGGAAATCGTCGCGCACCTGCTGAAACTCTCGCCAGGCGCCACCCTGACCATCCTGGCGCCGCTCGTCCGAGGACGAAAAGGCGAATACCTGGAGCTCTTTCGCGACGTCAAACGGCAAGGCTTCGTCCGCGTTCGAGTGGATGGGGTGGTGCGCGATCTGGACGAGCCGATTGTCTTGGACAAGAAGCGCGCGCATACCATTGAAGCGGTCGTGGACCGCGTCAGTCTTGAAGACGGGCTCAAAAGCCGCGTGACTGAATCCGTCGAAACCGCCCTGAAAGTCGGCAAAGGCATGGTCGTCGTGAATGCGGAATTCGGAATGCGGAATTCGGAATTAAAAAGGAAGAAACACTCCGCACTCCGCACTCCGCACTCCGAATTGATTTTTAGTGAATTGTATGCGTGCGTGAAGTGCGGGTTCAGCTTCCCGGAGATTTCGCCACGTATCTTTTCATTCAATTCGCCCTACGGGGCGTGCGCAACGTGCGACGGCTTAGGCACTCGCCTGGAGATCGATCCGGATCTCGTCGTGTCGGATCGCTCGAAGTCGCTGCGTGACGGCGCCATTGAGCCGTGGCGTAGAGGCGGGATGCACATGATGATGTACTACACCCGCCTGCTGCGCGAGGTCGCTGATTACTATCACGTGAGGATGGAGACCCCCTTCAAGCAGATTGATCGGAAGATTCAGCGCGCCATCCTCTACGGATCAGACGATGAAATTTGGGGCGATCGCTACGAAGGCGTCATTCCGAATCTCGAGCGGCGATTCCGAGAGACCCAATCGGATTACGTGAAGGAAGAGATCGCCAAGTTCATGAGCGTCTTGCCCTGTCCCTCATGCCAGGGGGCGCGGCTGAAGTCGGACAGTCTGGCGGTGGTGATTGACGACCGATCGATTGCTGAGGTGACCCACCTCTCGGTCACGGCGGCGCACGCGTGGTTGCAGCAACTGCGATGGCGCGCGCGGCAAGAGCCCATCGCGGTTCCTGTCGTCAAAGAAATCCACAAGCGATTGCAATTTCTGCTCGACGTGGGGCTGGGGTATCTGACGCTGGATCGCCAGGCCGCCAGTCTCTCCGGCGGGGAGGCGCAACGCATCCGCCTGGCGACGCAAGTCGGCTCGGGCCTGGTGGGTGTCTTGTACATCTTGGATGAGCCCTCGATCGGCTTGCACCCTCGGGATAACGGCCGGCTGCTGAATACGCTGACACGCCTGCGAGACCTCGGCAACACGCTCGTGGTCGTCGAGCACGACGAAGAAACCATCCGCCATGCGGATTACGTCGTGGACCTCGGTCCGGGAGCCGGCAAACACGGGGGGGAAGTCGTGTCAGCAGGTCCGCTCGATACCGTGCTCGCATCTGCGCGGAGTGTTACGGCGCAGTACCTCACCGGGACGCGGCGCATCCCTGTGCCGTCACAGCGCCGCCCCGTCACAGGACGGTCGCAGCTTGTCATCAAGCAAGCCCGCGAGCATAATTTGAAGGCGATTGATGTCGCCGTGCCGCTCGGGGTGTTCGCGTGCGTGACCGGTGTCTCCGGCTCGGGCAAATCCACGCTGATTGACGAAATCCTCTATCGGGCGCTGGCGAGGCGGTTGTACGGCGGAAAAGAGAAGCCCGGCGCCCATGAGGCCATCACCGGCATCGAGCACCTGGACAAAGTGATCGTGATCGATCAGTCGCCGATTGGCCGGACGCCACGCTCCAACCCGGCCACTTACACCGGCGTGTTCAGTCCCATTCGAGACCTGTTCAGCCGAACCCCTGAGGCGCGGATGCGGGGATTCAAGCCGGGCCGCTTCAGCTTCAACGTGAAGGGTGGGCGGTGTGAAGCGTGTGAAGGCGATGGGATCAAGCGCATCGAGATGCACTTTCTGCCGGACGTCTATGTCCACTGCGAGGTGTGCAAGGGACGGCGGTTCAACGAGCAAACCTTGCAGGTGACCTATAAAGGTCAAAGCATTGCGGATGTGCTGGCGATGACGGTGGAAGAGGCGATGGAGCTCTTCGCCAATGTCCCGGCCATCGCGGAGAAACTGCGGACGATCCACGAGGTGGGCCTCAGCTACGTTGAGCTCGGACAATCGGCCACGACCCTCTCCGGCGGAGAAGCCCAGCGGATCAAGCTCTCCAAAGAACTCTCCAAGCGAGCGACCGGCCGAACCCTCTATCTCCTGGATGAGCCGACCACGGGATTGCACTTTGCGGACGTCGAGAAATTGCTCAACGTCTTGCATCGCCTCGTGGACCAGGGCAATACGGTGCTCGTGATTGAGCACAACCTGGAAGTGGTGAAGACCGCCGATTATCTGATTGATTTGGGGCCGGAGGGAGGCGAGGCGGGCGGCTATCTGGTGGCCTCCGGTACGCCTGAGGAAGTGACCCGCGTACCCGCCTCGCACACCGGCCAATTTTTGAAGCGCATCTTATCACAACGCACCGTCGCCCATGCTGCTTCAGCCCGCTGAATTGGGGACACAAACACATTTACTTCGGGAGCGGATCAATTTGTTTGTGTCCCCGATTTTCGTGTGTTTGTGTCCCCTTTTTGTGCTTGTTGTCATGACGGCGAGCGGGTGGGCGCAAGAGGGCTCCTCGACGGAAGAACGGTACAGCGCGGTGCAGGCGGCGTTCTTGCGGGAGGATTTCGACCGGGTCGTGAGGCTGATGAAGTCATTCGCCGCTGAGCCGAGTGCGCGCCCCGTGACGGCGAGTGAGGGGCGAATGGGCTTGTGGTACGCGCTCAGTCTTGACCGGCTCCAACGCGCGCGGGACGCCCTCGATGAACTCGATCAGCTCAAAATGGGGTGGTTACATCCTGAGCGAGGCGAAGCCGAGTCGAAGGATAGCTCGACCGATCACGATCGGCTCATGGCCGAGACGCTGTTTTGGGAAGGCGAGATCGCGCGACGAGCGCATGAGTTTGTGCGCTCCAGGCGCGCGTATCAGCGCATGTTGAGCCAATTTCCTCACACCATCTGGCGCTCCCAGGCGCAGCTCGGTCTGGCGGCCGTGTTGTTTCATCAGCAAGCCTACGACGAGGCGCTTCTCCATGCGCGAGAAATCTCCGGCGGTTCACTGGACTCGCCCCTCGTGCGAGACGCCATCATCCTTGAAGGGTTGTGTCATCTCAAACGCGAGCGATTCGTCGAGGCGCAGCGTTGTTTTCGGGACGTCCTCCACCGACCGCATCCACCCGATGTCCAAGGACAGGTCTCCATCTATTTGGCGGAGGCGTTGGTCGGCGCCGGGCGAGGGGAGGAAGCCGTGGCGATCTATCAGCAACTCATCCTCGAACATCCTGACGCGTCGTGGGCTCGCCTCGCGAGATTCGGCATCGGGTGGGTGGCCTTTCAGCAAGGCAACTACCGGGAGAGCCTCGAGCGCTTCAAGGAGTATGTCCACTCCCTGCCATCGGCGGCAAGACAGCGCGCGGATCTGCCGTGGATGGGCAAGTCGGCCGCCGAGGCGCTTGCCGTGATGGGTCATGGCAGCGTCGAGGAGACCATCCCTCAACTCTGGTTTGCTCAGGGGCGTTGTCTGATGGCGCTCGGCGATGACGAAGCGGCCTTGACGCATTTCGACACGCTGCAACGTCTGATGCCGGCTCATCCGCGCGCCATTGAGGCGGCGTTGAGTGCGGCGGAAATCCTGGAACGCCGCCAACGCCTCGATCACGCGGTGGCGGTGATGGAATCCCTCGCCCACCGCTCCCCGACGGCTGTGCAACGTCTGCACATCCAACTGCGATGGGCCTCACTCGACCTCGCCAGAGGCAACGCCGCCTCCGCGGAGAAGCGATTCCACTCCGTCGTGGACTCCGAGGTCCTCGAGCTGCGTCAAGCCGCTTCGAACGGTTTGGGCGATGTCTACGCCTTTCTCGGTCAAGATGCGCAGGCCGAAGCGTGGTACCGCAAAGCCGAAGCGTTGGCATCCGGCAACGCCGCGGGATACTACGCCACCTATCAGCGCGGGCGCTTGTTGCTGAAGGCCGGTCATCGAGCCGAGGCGATCGAGCAATTTCGCCGGCTCACCGGGCGAGCGAGTCGCCCTGATCTCCACGACGTCATCTTGAACGCGCGATTCGCGCTGGCCCTCGCCTATCTCATGAATGAGCAGCTTGACCTGTCTCACGAGGTCCTGCGTCAAGCCATTCAGCAGGCGCGCGATCCTCGTCAGGCGGCGCGAGTGAATTACTATCTCGCGCTCTTGGCGCTGCGGGAAGGAAATCCCACGGATGCCAAACGCCTCTGTCGCGAGCTGGTGCAGCAGGCGCCGGAATCTGATGAAGCGTTCGATGCGCACTTATTGTTGATCGATTTTCTCGCCGGCGAGGAATCGCTGCGCGCAGCACTCGAGGGCTTGCAGCGCTACGTGGCAGCGTTCGATCAGTGGCCTGTTCGTCGTCGAGCCATCATCGCCCAAACGTTCGGCCGCTTTGCGCGGCAAGCCGGCGCGTATGCCACCGCCATCCGGTGGTATGAAACCGCCTGGAAGCTCCTCCCCTCGCAACAAGGCGAGCTTGACTACCGCATCGCTTCCTGTTATGAAGAGGGAGGGGATTGGATCATGGCGAGCCATCGCTATGGCGCGATCCATCAATCCCCCTGGACGATTCGGGGACAGATGGCGGCGGCCAAGCTTCTGGAGCGCGCCTCGCAATGGCAGGAAGCGACACGACTCTATCAGTCGATCATGCAGCAAGCCGTGCCGGAAGCGAAGATCGCGCAGGAGCGTTTGGCCGCCTTGCGCAGTCTCGAAGCTGAATATCAACAACAATAATGCCGTCTGCGTTGCAACTGATGCTTGAAGCCGGGCCCGTCGTCAAAGGCGTGCTGCTGATTCTCTTCTTCTTCTCCGCCTGCTCGTGGGCGATCATCGGCTACAAATACTGGCACTTCACGGCCGCCGCTCGGCAATCGGACGATTTCGTCAACGCGTTTCATCAGCATCGAAACCGACAGGACATCGCTCCCCTCCTGATGATGGCCAAGACCCTGCCGCTGAGTCCCGTGGCGAACGTGTTTCAGGGCGTCTGTTCCAATCATCTTGCCCGCCATCCGGAGGAGCGCCGTCGGCTCGTCAGCCGTTATGAAGCGCTGGAATCCGCCAAGCTCGAATCGCGATTGACGTTCCTCGCGACCACCGGCTCAACGACCCCGTTCATCGGCCTTTTCGGGACCGTCTGGGGCATTATGGATTCGTTTCGCTCAATCGGCGCCGCCGGCTCGGCGTCACTGGCGATTGTCGCACCCGGCATTGCGGAGGCGCTCATCGCCACCGCCGTCGGCCTTGCGGCGGCGATTCCGGCGGTGGTGGCCTACAACTATTATCTCAGCCGCGCCCGGCGTCTGGCGATCGCCATGGAAGATTTTTCTCAAGAGCTGCTCACCCTCGCCGGCCCGTCATCCTCATGAGAAGTTCTCAGTTACGGGGGGCGATGGCGGAGATCAACGTCACGCCGTTGGTGGATGTCATGCTCGTACTGCTCATTATCTTCATGGTGACGGCGCCTCTCTTGGAGCAGGGCATTGATGTCCGCTTGCCCAAAGCCTCCACCGCCAAGGCGACTAGCCCGTCGGGCCTCGTCATTACCCTCAATAAAGAGCACCTGATCTATCTCGACGGCGAGCTGGTCACGTTGAATGAGCTGAAGGCCAAGCTCTCGCGGGCCTCGTCCTCGACAAGCGTGCTCATTCGCGCGGATCGCTACGCCTACGTGGATAAGCTGATCGCCCTGTGGGATCTCTGTCGTGCCGCCGGCGTCTCCTCGGTGCACATCGCCACCCTTCCAGAATGACCGAGAGTGTACAGTGAACAGTGTACAGTTTACAGGGATAGAAGAACCGTCATTTGATTTTGAACGGCTGAAGGTCTACCAGGCATCGTTAGAGTTCCTCGACCAGATTTTTGACGTCTCCTTAGCACTTCCGAGAGAAACGCAGAGTTCGTTAGGTGATCAATTGCGACGAGCGGGATTGTCGATCTCAAACAACATAGCCGAGGGGAGTGGCAAGCGTTTCAAACGGGAAAAGACACGGTATTACTGTACGGCGTCAGACTCGACCAGAGAATGTCTTTCTATGCTCAACATCCTACAGCGAAGGAAGCTATTGGGAGACGGCCAGTTTGCTATCATGCGTCGAGCAGGACGAGAGATTACCAGCATGATTCATGGACTAATCAATGCTCTCTGACGCTGTACACTGTAAACTGTTCACAGTGAACTCTCCGACGAAGGAGGAGGCATGATTATTGATATTGGGATTGTCGCGGGTGAAATCTGGCATTACCTCGATGAACACGGCGAGGCGTTCTTCTCGAACGTCGTCAAAGGCATCGGCCGTCCCAAGGAGCTGGCGTTGATGAGCCTTGGTTGGTTAGGACGGGAAGGCCATGTCATCATCCATCCGCAGAGTAATGATATGAAAGTCTCGCTGCGCAACCCGGGGTCATGAGCCGGTTTCTCGTCGTGCTGGTGACCTGTCCGAACCGTCGCCTCGCCGGCCAACTCGCTCGTCGCCTCGTCAGCACCCACCTGGCCGCCTGCGTGAATATCGTTCCCGCGGTTGAGTCGCTGTTTTGGTGGGAAGGCAAGGTGGATCGCGCGCGCGAAGTGTTACTGCTCATCAAGACGACGACCAAACGCTTTGAGTCCCTCCGGAGAATGATCGCCCGCCACCACCCCTACGATGTCCCCGAAATCCTCGCCCTGCCCATCCACGCCGCCCACCGCCCCTACGCCGCCTGGCTCGCTTCCACCGTCCGCTGAACTCGGTGTCCCCGCCTGCGACGGGGCAGGCAGCCACCGAGAAAATCTGCGTGACAGACGGCCTTCCTCGACGGTACAATGTCTTCAGGGACACAAACCAATTGGGAGCACGTGTGTTGTGTCCCTGATTTTCCGTCGTGCACCGTCATCCCGGAACGGTGAGGTCTATGCACAATCTCTGGCACCATGCGTGGGGGCGCGTGGCACTGGCCTGGTGTCTCGTGGGGATACCGACCACGGCCGCCGACTCGCCACCCCTCGCCAAGAAAAGCACGGCCCCCGCGCCGTCCGGAGACTTCTCGCCGGTCACCGCGATCAAGAACTACTACGTCGATCCCTTTACCGGCACGGCCAACTTCACCATTCCCCTCGTCATTCCACCCCCGCGCCAGAGCCTGCCCTTTGCGTTGAAGCTGCTCTACTCCTCCCGCGCCGGCAACGGCTGGCTGGGCGTGGGTTGGAAGCTCAACCTGGCCTCGATCGAACGTTCGACCAAGCACGGCTACCCCACCTACACGAACACCGATCCATTCGTCGCCTCACTGGGCGAGTCGCAGCAAGACCTCGTGGCCATCGGCGGCGGGGAGTACCGCCTCAAAGTCGCCGAGGAAGCCTGGCGCTTCCGCTTTGACGGGGCTCGGTGGACGGCCTGGGATCCGGGCGGGCTGCGCTACGAGTTCGGCCGGGACGATCAACTCAACGACCTCTCCCGCACCAAAGACCCCGCCAATCCCAGCCGCATCTTTCGCTGGCGCCTGAGCCGCCTCAGCGACCCGCTGGGCAACAGCGTGCTCTTTCAGTACCTCGCCGACCGCATCGAGATCGCCTACACCGAGCGCTCCGCCGCCCTCCTCGGCTCCTTCCGTCTTGCCGACTACAACTATCTCCTCTCGATTCGGTTCTCTGAAGTCTCCTGGAGGGAGTCCAATCCATTTTCCAACGCCCGGCCGGGCTTCAATGACAACTATCCGATGAAAGGTCTTGGGAGAGCGGATCAGATCATCATCTCGTATCGAAACCAGGTGGTCAGGCGCTACGTCTGCACCTATCGCTTGAGTCCGGTGACGGGACGTTCGCTGCTTGAGACCATCGTCGAGTATGGCGCTGATGATCGCACCGCCAATCCCCCGATTCGATTGGCGTACTCGGCTCAAGCCGCCTCGTATGTCTCGAAGAAGGTCACGACGACGCCCTCCGGCGATCGCCTGTGGAACGTCCGTGTGGCTGACCATCTGACCAAGCCGACGGCGAATATCGTCCGGCTCATGCCCGACGGCTTCGTGTACACCGAAGGGGGAAAAGAGCAGCTCTGGCCGGTGACCTGGCGCACACTTCCCACGAGCGCCTCGGGCAGTGAGAACGGCTTCTCCTGGACGATCCAGTCGGATGGCAACATCACCCTCACTGGGAAGAAAGGCCAAGCCTTTTTCATCACGACGTACGTGCGTTCGAGACAGTCTCAACGACTCCAGATTCCCTTTCGAGACAATGCGCGGGCGTCCATTCGGGGCGACTGTCCCCCGGAGTGCAACAAAACCTGGGTGGCTCTCGCGGCCAACGAACCGGCCAAGATCGTCATCGCCGGCTACAACTTCGATGAGGATTTTACCTTCACCCTGAACGACGATCTCGCCAATCACGTGGAGTGGATGAGCTCGCAACTTCCCGTTCTTCCCCAGTTGTCGGGGGATTTCAACGGCGATGGCCTGACGGACGTGGGGGTCTTCGACAAGACGCGCGGCGCCATTGACGTCAGCCTGTCTGATGCGGGCGGCTTCCTGCCCTCCCAACGATGGATTGCTAATTTCGGGATGGGGGCGGAGCTGCTGCTGGGAGATTTCGACGGGGACGGCAAAACCGACGTGTGCAGCTTTCAGCCGTCGACCGGAACCTGGCACGTAGCGCTGTCGGATGGGCGACAGTTCATGAATCAAGGCGCCTGGCTGGAGGGCTTTGGGGCGAGCACCTCGTCGGAACAGATCGTGGCCACGACCGGGGAGTGGAACGGCGACAGTCAGACCGACGTGGGCATCTTCTCCTATCCCACCACGGGAACGACGCTGTCTTTTCAACCGGCGCTGAGCGCCGGCAAGAACTTTACCAAAGGAGATCGGACGGTCTTGCAGACGTTCCAGCAGCAAGTTCGCATTCCTGTGGTGGGAGACTTCAACGGCGATGGCCTCTCGGATTTCGCGCTCATCGTCTCGGACCCGTGGGAAGGGTTGAAGGTGCACGTGAAAGGCTACCGGGATACGTGGGTTTCCTCTCAGACGACGCTCGGGACTGGTGATGTGACGAGGCCCGTTGATGGAGTTGCCCTCTGTGAGATGGATGGCGATAGCCGTGTCGATCTGTGCCTGGCCGTTCGACCCTCGGGTGGGTGGAGCCAGAGCCGATTGCTGC
>JACQRA010000022.1 GCA_016206725.1 Candidatus Omnitrophota bacterium | reverse complement strand
TTCATCGACGTCATGCGCCAGGCGATCGCCCTCAACGGGTCGTTCTTCAACACACAGCGCATGATTCGCCAGTACGTCGTCAATGCGTACTTTTAGACGGTGCGCCATCCTCGTGACGGCCCCGCTGTTTCTCGGAGCAGCTGCCGACGATCACCTGCAGGAGGAGACCATGAGCCTCACGTTGAACAGCCGTGCATTTTCACACGGGCAGCCCGTTCCCTCCATCTACACCTGCGAGGGCAACGACATCTCCCCGCCCCTAGCCTGGAGCGAGCCGCCGTCGGGCACCAATAGTTTCGCCCTGATCAGTGACGATCCTGATGCGCCGATGGGTACCTGGGTGCATTGGGTGGCATGGAACATCCCGGCCTCCTCACGGGGACTGCCGGAGGCGATTGCGACGGATGCCCAGTTGAAGGACGGCACACGGCAAGGCACGACCGATTTCGGACGCACCGGCTACGGCGGGCCGTGCCCTCCAAGCGGAACGCATCGCTACGTCTTCAAACTCTACGCGCTTGATGCGGTGCTTGATCTTCCACCCGGTGCGACGAAGGCCAAGCTCGAAGCCGCTATGACCGGTCACCTCATCGCCCAGACCGAGCTCATGGGCACTTATAAGAAGCACGGCCGCTAACCGTCTTCATGGCTGTTCGGTATGAGTTCGACCAGTTGAATCGGCTGGTCATTCGCGATCCGCACGATCGGCTCCAACCTCGTCGAGTCCTTGAAGGGGACCTGAGTGTTGATCGTGACAATCGTCTCAGCTACCGGCTTCGCGCGACCCCTGGCGAAGCTCGTGCCATGGAGCGCGAGATGATGTTGGATGGCCGGTGGACGTTGACACCAGACCATCGGCTCGGCTTCACGCTGCATCCGCAGGAGGATCGCCGTCGTCAGACTCTCTTCTTCAACGGGACCATTGTGGACGTGAGGGACAACGCGCTCGCGGTCTCCCTGTGGCGTCGAGAGGATGACAGGATGCGCAGCACCCAGACGGTTGCGCTGTCCGGTCGTTGGCAAGCTGATGCGCGCAACCGGCTCTCCTTCCTCGTCTCGAAAGCCGACGGATCTGAGGATCGGCTTGTCTTCAACGGGGCCTGGACCGTCAATCGGAACAACCAATTGCTCTATCGCTACCAGGAGTCAGGACGAGGTCGCCGACAGCCGGCCATCCACACCTTGCGATTTACAGGGATGTGGGATCTGCTCCCGCAGTCCAAGCTCGTGTATCGGTTAGATCTCGACAATCGCTCGGTCTTCGAGTTTCAAGCTGCACTCCAAAGCTCCACGCTCAACGCCCGCGAAGGGAAGATCGCCTACCAAGTCGGCATCCGGCTCTCCGGCGGGCGCGCCATGACCCAACGCATCACCTTCTTCGGCATCTGGAAGGTGCGCCGCGATCTCTCGGTTGCCTTCGAAATCCCGTATACTGATGGGCGACGCCACGCGCTCAAGTTTACCGGCGCCTACACGTGGCTGACACGCAATGCGGTCTCCGTCCAACTGGCTAATCTGCGAGGCGAACCGTTGGGGGTGGCGGTGACGTTCCATCGGACGTTCCTGGATGATGCACAACTCTTTCTTCGATTGCAGCGTCTGGGCAAGGAGACGCAGGTCCTCGGCGGTGCGACGCTTCGTTTTTAATTGGAAGGAGGGAACATGGACAGGAAGCTCATCGCATTGACGGTCGCGCTCTTGTGTGTGATGCCATCCGTGGTGGGCTTGGCGGATGAGACGATGCAGCGGAAGATGCAACCAGTGATGGAGAAGTATGGGGCCAGGCGCCGCCAGGTGGAAGCCGAGTATCGTGCCAAGATGAAGCAGCTCCATCGGGAAGAGGAAGCTGAGATGAAACGACTCATGACCGAGGAAGAGCGCGCACGATTTGAACACATGCAGACGGAGCCGCAACGCCACTTCGAGCACGCCCAGCACGAATTCAAGCAGATGAAGCAGCACCAGGATCAGTTCGAGCAGATGATGAAGGACTACGATCCCGTGATGGACAAGAAACGCAAAGACCGTTGAGGGAGGCTAGTGAATCGGGGACACAAACCAATTTTTTAGAACTTGTTTTGTGTCCCCGATTTTAAGCTGGCGGAAGGATTGAGATGGGTGGTCGACGAGTGACCAGACGCGCGCTCTTGCGACGTGGGCTGACGTGGGGTACGCTGCTGGGGCTTGGGGCCATGTGGCTGAGGGGAAAGCAACTGATGACTCACCTGGTTGAAGCCGCGCAGGAGACCCTTCCGACCCGTCCCCTGGGAGCCACCGGGTTGTATCCTACGATCATCGGTCTGGGGGGAGAGGGGATTCTACGCACCACGGGGCGTATGAAAGAGGCTGTGCCGGTGATCCGTCGAGCGCTCGAGCTTGGCATCACCTACTTTGATACGGCTCCGGCCTATCAGCAGAGTCAGGATTATCTGGGAGAAGCCCTGGGAGGCGATGAAGGGGATCGTCCTAAGATCATCCTGGCTTCCAAGACGCACGAGCGCACGCGGGACGGCTCGCTCACACTGCTCGAAAACAGTCTGAAACGGCTTCGTACTGACCATCTCGATGTATGGCAGTTGCACGATCTGAGAAGTGTCGAGGACCTCGATGAGCTCTTTGCTCGTGACGGAGCCATCCACGCCGTTGAGCAAGCCAAGGCGCAAGGCCTCATCCGTTTTGTGGGGATCACCGGGCATTACGATCCTGATGTGCTCGTCGAAGGACTGAAGCGTTATCCATTCGATACGGTCATGTGTTCACTCAACGTGGCTGATCCGCATCGCCTGCCCTTTCAGACCTCGATCGTGCCTGAGGCGAACCAACGGGGCGCAGGGCTTATTGCGATGAAAGTCCTTGCCCACGGACTACTGCCACAACGTGCTCCTGCCTTAGTGACAACGGCCAAGGCCATCCACTATGTCTTAAGCCTTCCGGTCAGCACCATCATCATCGGGTGTCGAACCCCGCAGGAGGTTGAGGAGAATGTGCGCATCGGCGGCGCGTTTGCGCCGCTCAGCCACCAGGAGATGAGGCGGCTCGAGCGCGAGGTTGAACCTCTTGCCTGGCAGTTCTCCTCCTTCAAGCGGGGGTAAGGTGGCCACGTACGATACGGTCGCGTCGCACTACGAGACACGGTGGGCGCGCTATCTCGCAGACACGTTGGAACGCGTAGTGCGCGTGATTGATGGGCCGCCGCAGATGCGCGTCATCGATCTGTCCTGCGGCACCGGCCTCCTGCTTGAGCACGTGGTGCGACGATTTCCTCTTGCGCACTGCCTTGGGATCGATGTCTCCTCGGGGATGCTGCGACAGGCCGTGGCGAAGCGCCTTCCACCCCACGTCCAGTTCATCCAGGCCCTCGCTGACACCCTGCCGGTTCGCTCAGGAGGTTTTGACCTCGTCGTCTCCACGAGCGCGTTCCATCATTTCCGTGAGCCGGCTCGCGTGATCCAGGAGTGCCGACGGACCTTGAAGCCTTCCGGACAGTTGGTCATCTTGGATTGGTGCCGCGAGGCGTGGCACTGTCGGCTCATTGATCGGTGGTTGCGCCTCGTCAATCGCGCGCACGTG
>JACQRA010000154.1 GCA_016206725.1 Candidatus Omnitrophota bacterium | reverse complement strand
TGTTACGGGTTTGATGAGATTGCGCTCGTTCCGGGAACGATCACCCTGGATTCAACAATGGTGGATACGACCTGGGCAATCGGCAACCTCACATTCAAAGTTCCCTTCATCGCCTCAGCCATGGACGGCGTCGTGGATGTCACCTTCGCCATCGCCATGGGCAAGCTCGGCGGCCTGGCCGTCCTGAATCTCGACGGCGTCCAAGCCCGTTACGACGATCCGGCAGAGGCCATCAAGCAGGTCGTTCAGGGCGACGTCGAGGCCACCACCGAGATCGTCCAGCGCCTCTACAAGCAACCGATCAATGAGAAGCTGGTCGCCAAGCGCGTCGAGCAAATTAAAGCCGCCGGTGTGCCGTGCGCCGTGAGCACCATTCCACAGAACGCGGTGCGCTTCGGCGCCATCGCGCAAGAGGCGGGGGCGGACATCTTCGTGGTGCAGTCCACGGTGACCACCGCCCGCCACGAGGCGAAAGCTTACACTCCGCTCGATATCTCCAGGTTCCTCAAGTCCATGAACATTCCGGTCATCGTCGGCAACACCGTGACTTACGAGCAATCGCTTGAGCTGATGGAAATGGGGATTCACGGTTTGCTGGTCGGCGTCGGGCCGGGCGCGGCCTGTACCACCCGCGGGGTGTTGGGGGTGGGCGTTCCGCAAGTCACGGCGACGGTGGACTGCGCGGGGGCGCGCGATTTCTACTACAAGAAATCCGGGCGCTATGTACCGATCATTACGGACGGCGGGATGCGCAACGGCGGCGACATTTGCAAGGCGTTTGCCTGCGGTTCGGATGCGGTGATGGTCGGCTCGGCCTTTGCCAAAGCCAAAGAAGCGCCGGGACGCGGCTACCACTGGGGCATGGCCTACCCGCACTCTTCGCTGCCGCGCGGCACCCGCATTTATGTGGGTACCTCGGGGACGCTTGAGCAAATTCGCTTCGGCCCGGCGCAGACCGACGACGGCTCCCAAAACTTGATGGGCGCGATCACCACCTGCATGGGCACGATCGGTGCGAAGGACATCAAGGGGTTTCAACTCGCCGAGATCATCATCGCGCCGTCCATCCAGACTGAGGGTAAAATCTTCCAGCAGGTCCAGCGCGTCGGCATGGCCCGCAAAGGCACCGCCGAAACACCGGCTAATAGCCGCCCGAAGCGAACAGCCAGAACGCTAGCACGACGTTGACGCGTAAAAAGGGGACACAAACAAATTTTACTTCCGAAGGCAATTTGTTTGTGTCCCCAATCTGCTCAGCGATGCAAGCGCATGAATCCATCCTTATTGTTGATTACGGCTCGCAGTACACGCAGCTCATCGCCCGCCGCATCCGCGAACAGCACGTGTTCTGCCGCATCATCCCGCCCCAAACCCTGACCGCCGAGCTCATCAAGCAGGAGCAGCCCAATGGGGTCATCCTCTCCGGCGGCCCCAACAGCGTCTATCAGCCTAACGCGCCGCTGCCCCCGCGCGAGATGTTCGATGCCGGCGCGCCGGTGCTCGGTATCTGCTACGGGATGCAGGCGATGGCGCACCTGTTGGGCGGCACGGTGGAGAAGTCCGGCAAGCGGGAGTACGGCCGTTCGCCGCTGACCATCAAACAGTCCGACGGTCTGTTCAAAGACGTCAAGCCGGAGTCGGTGTCGTGGATGAGCCACGGCGACTCGGTCACCAAAACCCCACCCGGTTTCGTGCCGACCGCCACCACGTCTAACACCGGCTTTGCGGCGATGGCCGATTCGACGCGGCGGCTCTACGCGCTGCAATTCCATCCTGAGGTCGCTCACACTGAGGAAGGCCCGAAAATCCTTCGCAATTTCTTGTTCGACATCTGCGGCTGCCGCGGCGAGTGGACGATGGCCTCCTTCATCGAGCACACCACGCAGCGTATCCGCGAGACGGCAGGGAAGGCGAACGTAGTGCTGGGTCTGAGCGGCGGCGTGGATTCGTCGGTTGCGGCGGTCCTCATCCACAAGGCTGTCGGCGACCAACTGACCTGCGTCTTCGTTGACAACGGCCTGCTGCGCGCCAACGAGCGGGCGCAGGTCGAAAAGATGTTCAGTCGTCATTTCCACATCAAGCTCGATGTGGTGGATGCCGCTCAACGATTCCTGAAGCGGCTGGCCGGTGTGACTGATCCGGAGCAGAAGCGCAAGATCATCGGGGAAGAGTTCATCCGGGTCTTCGAGCAGGAAGCCAAACGGATTCCGGATGTGCAGTTTTTAGCCCAGGGCACGTTGTATCCCGACGTCATCGAAAGCACCTCAGCCTGGGGCGGGCCGTCAGCCACCATCAAGACCCACCATAACGTCGGCGGATTGCCCAAGCAAATGAACCTGAAGCTCATCGAGCCGTTGCGCGACTTGTTCAAAGATGAGGTGCGCGAAGTCGGTGCATTACTCGGCTTGCCGGACGATGTGTTGTGGCGGCATCCGTTTCCTGGACCGGGTCTCGCGGTACGTATTCTCGGCGAGGTCACGGAGGAACGGCTACAGATCGTGCGCGAGGCCGATGAGCGCGTCATTGACGAAATCAAGAAGGCCGACCTCTACAGGCAGCTCTGGCAAGTCTTCGCCGTGCTGCTACCGGTCAAGACGGTGGGTGTTATGGGGGACGAGCGCACCTATGAGCACGTCATCGCCGTGCGCGCGGTGACCAGCCAGGATGCGATGACGGCTGATTGGGCGAAATTGCCGCCTGAGGCGCTCGGCCGCATCTCCAACCGGATCATCAACGAAGTCAAAGGCGTCAACCGGGTGGTGTACGACATCAGCTCCAAACCTCCCTCGACGATCGAATGGGAATAAGAACGCGTGAAGCGTATTTCGTGAAGCGTATTTCGTACGAAATACGAGATGCGACATACGACCTACGATGATGAACAAGCTGATCCGGAAATTTAAGCGCAGCATCCTCGATAGAGATCCGGGGTTCTGCGACATGTACGAAAGCGAAGGCTCGCGTACCGCCGCCCAGGAATATCTCACGCACATTCGCCCTCCGCTCCAGCAGCAATTTGGCGCTCAGCGACTGACGGTTCTCGATGCCGGCTGCCAGGCCGGCCGATTCTTGATTCCCCTCGCCGAAGAGGGACACGATCTGATCGGCATCGATACCTCAGGATTCGCCCTGCGTCGTGCCCGGCGGCATGCCAAGGCGAAGGGGTTATCCGTCCGTCTCCATCGAGACACAATCGCTCACCTCAGACG
>JACQRA010000152.1 GCA_016206725.1 Candidatus Omnitrophota bacterium | reverse complement strand
TCCTCCAGCACAACACGACCACCGAGTCGTGGGTTCTCAAGAGATCACACCCATAAGTGCCGGTCGAGGGAGCGATACTGAATCGCCTCGGCGAGGTGCTCGGTCTGAATGAGGTCGTGCGACCGAGCCCGGCTACCCCCCGGAGGTGGGTGGGCGACGGGAGTGCCGGCAGACGAGAGTCTGTCGGCCTGGGCGAGGTCGGCGATCGTGCGGGCGATCTTGAGGATCTTGTCATAGGACCTGGCGGAGAGCGACAACTCCTCCATGGCCGTCTTCAGCAGCGTCCTCGCCTCATCCGTGATCACGCACAGTTTCTGGATTTCGCGATGGCGCATCTGCGCGTTGGCGAACAACCCGTGCGGTTTCAGGCGTCGGCGTTGGAGGGCGCGGGCCTTGACCACCCGCGACTTGATCGAGACGGACGATTCTCCCTCCGCGCGATGGCTCAACGTGTCAAACGGCACCGCCGGGACATCGATATGCAAATCAATCCGGTCGAGCAGCGGCCCGGAAATCTTCGCCAGATAGCGCTGGATGTGCGCGTGGGTGCAGCGGCAGCGCCGGCGGGAATCGGTGAGATGTCCGCAGGGGCAGGGGTTCATCGCGGCGACCAGCGTGAATCGCGAAGGAAAGACGACCGCCCGTTTGGCGCGCGCGACGCTCACCCGACCGTCCTCAAGGGGCTGTCGCAGGCTCTCCAGGACGTCACGGTGGAACTCAGGCAATTCATCAAGGAACAGCACACCATGATGGGCCAGCGAAATTTCCCCCGGTCGTGGGGCCGGTCCTCCACCGATGAGCGAGACGGCGGAGCTGGTGTGGTGCGGAGCACGGAAGGGTCGTTGCGTGATGAGCGGTTGCCTGCTCGAGAGCAGATTCATGACGCTGTGAATCGCGGTGGTTTCCAGCGCCTCCTCCACCGTGAGGTCGGGTTGAATGGTGGGCAGGCGCTGGGCCAGCATGGATTTGCCGGAGCCTGGCGGGCCGATCATCAAGACATGGTGGGCTCCGGCCGCCGCGATCTCAAGCGCTCGTTTTGCCACCAGCTGACCTTTGACATCGGCGAAGTCCACCGCATACCGGTTCACGCGGCTTTTGAGCAGGAATGAGCTGTTGGATGCCATGGCGACCGGTACCGTGCCGGCGAGATGCTCCACGGCTTCGCGCAGGCTCTTCACCGGCACGACACTGATCTCCTTCACGACGGCAGCCTCTGAGGTGTTCGCCGAAGGCACCAGGATGGTCATCGAGCGTCTCGTTCTTGCCGCCATGACGATCGGGAGGATCCCCGGCGTTGGCCGAAGGGTTCCGTCCAACGCGAGCTCGCCGACGGCAATGATCCCGCCAAGGGCAGCGGGGTCCAGTTGGTCGGAGCAGGCGAGCACACCAAGGGCGATCGCGAGATCGAAGGAGCCGCCTTCTTTCTTCACATCGGCGGGAGCCAAGTTCACCGTGATCCGACTGTCAGGGAATTGAAACTGGCTGTTGCGGATGGCGCTGCGAACCCGTTCGCGGGCTTCTTTGACCGCTTGATCGGGCAGGCCGACGATTGTCAGGCCGGGGAGGCCTTGTCCGCTGTCGACTTCAATCTCAACCGGCACGGCCTCGAGGCCGACGACGGCGAAGCTGCGAAGGCGAGCGAGCATGTGGTGAAGGGGCTTGCGTTTCGACGGTCGTCAGATTATACTACTTCTCAATATTACGTCACCGTAACACGACCATCCCACCTGGTCAAGGAGAATCCCGACGATGGCAACGCGGACGATGAGCACGGTCGCCTTTCGTGTGCTGGTAGGCGGTGCCGTGTTGAGCGGCCTCTGGGCTGTCAAGGTCACGCATGACCGACATCAGTTGAAGCAAGTCCTTGCGCAGCTCCAACAGGAGCACGCCCGCGTCACCCAGGAGCTGAACGAGGCGCAAGAGACGATCCACGTTCAATCGGAAGACCTCCACGTGTTACGACAAGACCTTGCGGCCCTCCAAGCCACGTTGGCTGAGCGCGAAGGCGAGGTGGCTCGACTCGAGCAGGAGCGGACGGGTCTGACCAGGCAACTCGCCTCCGTGCAACAGGACAACGCGGCGCTGGAAGCGAAGCTGGCCTCCCTGAAAGAACTCAAAGCGGCGATTCGGCTGGTCAAACAGAAGATTCGCAGAGAGCGATGGGAAGCCTGGCTCGCGCGCGTTCGACAGCAACAGCAGGAAGACGGGCAGCGGCTTGCCGGCGGCAACCGCGGGTACGTCGTCCGTCAAGGGTTCTCAACCCTCGGCGCTCGGGTGTCTGCAGGCACGCGACTGCAGGTCCGTGTCCTTGAGCCTGAAGTTCCATAACGTATCCCTCAATGTCCGTGCTCAGCGCCTGGTTCACCAACCGGGTGTTTCTTGCGTGGTTTATTGCCTGCCTCATTGCTCAGTGTACGAAGATCCTGTTGGGGACCGTCCGTCAACGGCGGTTCGACTTCCAGTGGATCTTGGGCACCGGTGGCATGCCCAGCACCCATGCGGCGGGTGTCACCGCGTTGAGCGTCTCCGTCGCCACCCACGTCGGGGTGGACTCCGCGCTGTTTGCCGCGACCCTGGTCTTTACCGTGATCACCCTTTTCGATGCGCAGGGGGTTCGTCGCTGGAGCGGTCGCCAGGCCCAAATCTTGAATAAGATGCTGGAAGATATCTACTTTAAACGGCGAATTCAGGAAGAGCGGCTCAAGGAATTCTTGGGGCATACCCCCACGGAGGTGTTCGCGGGCATGGGCGTGGGCCTCGTGACCGCGATGGTGGTGGGGTAGAACGAAGAGGACGGGTCGAATGCGTCGGCAGCTACTCGTTGGATTGGCAGTCGGGGGAGGATTGGTCATCGGCATCTCGCTGGTGGTGTGGGCCGGAACCCAGGGATGGCTTGGGCCCAACGGCAAACCCAAACGTCTCTTGATCGCGGCGGACCGTGCCGTCACGCACGGTCAATTCGGAGAAGCCCAGGGAGACCTCGAGGAATTGCTCGCGACGTTTCCTGACTCGCCACTGGCCGATGAAGCCTTGTTCCAATTAGGCCAGGTTCACCAACAACAAGACCAGCCGGTGGAAGCCCGTGCCGCCTATCGCTTGCTTCTTGAGCGGTTCCCGAGCTCGCCGCTCGCCACACAGACGCAGGAGCGCTTGGGGACGGTCAACGTCACCGTGTTCTTCTCGCCCGTCGTGACGGAGGCGGATGCCGCCTATGAGGTGAAAGCCGGCGATACCTTGGGGGCCATCGCGACTCATCACCACGTCACATTGGAGCTGTTGAAGCGCGCCAACGGGTTGACGAATGACCTGATCCGTCCTCGTCAGAAACTCAAGATTCCGCGCGGGGCCTTCACCATCCTCGTGGACAAGTCACAGAACCAGTTGCTCGTCACCCAGGACAACCAGTTTTTCAAGAGTTACGCCGTGGCGACCGGCACCGATGGTTCAACACCGACGGGGACGTTCAAGATCGTCAATAAACTCGTCAATCCTGTGTGGTACCGCCAAGGGGCCGTCGTGCCGCCGGAGAGTCCGGAGAACATCCTCGGGACGCGGTGGTTGGGATTCGATAAGAAAGGCTACGGGATTCACGGATCCGTTGATCCCTCAGGGATCGGCAAGCAGGTGACGGCGGGATGCGTGCGGATGCACAATCAGGATGTCGAGGAGCTCTTTGCCCTCATCCCGCTCGGCACCGACGTGACGATTGTCGATTGAGGCATGGCCGAGGGGCTGCTCTATCGGTACGACTTCGAAAAGCCCGTCGCGGAGCTGGAGCATCGGCTGCGTGACGTGCGCAAAGAAAGCCACCGTAACCCCGCGGCCGTTCGCACCCTCGAGATCCAGCTTGAGCAGCTCAAGCGCAAGGTCTACGCCCACCTGACCGCCTGGCAGCGCGTCCAACTGGCGCGTCATCCTCTGCGTCCCTACACCCTTGATTACGTGGAATTGCTCATGACCGACTTCGTGGAACTGCACGGCGATCGATTCTTCGGAGACGACAAGGCGATCGTCGGAGGTTTGGCCAAACTGGACGGGCGACCCCTCATGGTTCTCGGCCATCAAAAAGGCCGCGACACCAAGCAGAATCTCATGCGCAATTTTGGCTCCGCCCATCCGGAAGGGTATCGCAAGGCGCTGCGCTTCATGCGCTTGGCCGAGAAATCGCGCGTGCCCCTTGCGGTCTTCATCGATACCCCAGGGGCGTATCCCGGCATCGGCGCGGAAGAGCGGGGGCAAGCCCACTCCATCGCCTATAATCTGCGGGAAATGAGCCGGGTCAAGACGCCAATTTTTCTGTGCGTGATCGGCGAGGGGGGTTCCGGTGGGGCGCTCGGGATCGGGGTGGGGGATTGGGTGGCGATGCTGGAACACGCCTACTACTCGGTGATCTCACCGGAGGGCTGCGCGGCGATTCTGTGGCGCGATCGCGCCAGAGCCCCTGACGCCGCCGAAGCGCTGAAATTGACGGCGAGCGATTTGTTGCAACTAAGATTGATCGACGAGGTCATTGAAGAGCCTCTCGGTGGAGCTCATCACGATCCGGCGGCGACGGCGCAGCGCCTCAAAGCGGCGATCCTGCGCTTCCTGAAATCGGTGGAAGGGCGCTCCGGGCAGGACATGGTGAACAGCCGCTACGAACGCTTCCGACGCTACGGCGTCTACACCACCGACGTCTCCTAAACGAGTGCCGGGGGAGAGGGTCGAACTCTCATGACCTTGCGGTCACGGGTTTTTGAGACCCGCGCGTCTGCCTGTTCCGCCACCCCGGCGCTTTTTTGTGATTAGGTGATTGAGTGATTACGTGATTGAGGATTTAACTTATCACCCAATTACCCAATCACTTAATCACTGCTTCTTGTCAAGGAAGGGCTTGAGCAGCTCGATAGGAAGCGGGAAAATGATCGTCGAGTTTTTCTCGGTCGCAATCTCCGCCAGGGTTTGGAGATAGCGCATCTGCAGCGACATGGGCTGTTCGCTCATCAGCCTTCCGGCATCGACGAGCTTTTGCGCCGCCTGGAATTCCGCATCAGCCCCGATAATCTTCGCGCGGCGCACCCGCTCGGCCTCCGCCTGACGCGCCATCGCGCGACGAATTTCCTCCGGTAGATCCACCTGCTTGATCTCCACCGCCGACACCTTGACCCCCCACGGGTCCGTCTGCTTGTCGATGAGCGTCTGGAGTTGATGGTTGAGTTTGTCCCGCTGCGCCAACAGCTCATCAAGTTCGACCTGCCCGAGCACGCTGCGCAGCGTCGTCTGGGCCATCTGGGAGGTGGCGAACAGATAGTCCTCAACCTCAACGACGGCTTTGTTCGGCGCGATCACCCGGAAGTAGAGGACGGCGTTCACCTTGAGGGAGACGTTGTCCTTGGTGATGACATCCTGCGGGGGCACGTCCAGCGTGATCGTGCGCAGGCTAATCTTCACGAGCCGATCGATGGGAAAGAGAATGAGCGTCAGGCCTGGTCCCAGCGGTTGGCTGAGCATCCGCCCGAGTCGGAACACCACCCCGCGCTCATATTCGTTCAAAATCTTGATGCAGTTCATCAGCCAGAACACACCCACCAAGACGGGAAATGAGAACCAGCTCAGCACATTGAACATCCAAACCCCCTTCGGTTAGGCTTTCTCCACGGTCAGTCGCAGACCCTCGACGCGGATGACGCGCACCCGCTCGCCGGCTCGAACCGGCGTAGCGCTCGAGGCCTTCCACAATTCCCCATGCACGAAAATCGTCCCTTCGAGATTCAGATCGGTCGAGACCTCGCCCACTTCGCCGACCAGGCCTTGCGCGCCCGTGCTGACCGGCTGAGTCTGCGCTTTGAGGGCTCGCTGCACGAGGAAGAGAATCAGCGCCGTCAGAGTGCCGACGACCGGGACGATCACGCGCAGCGAGACATGGAGACTCGATTGCGGGGCGTCGAACAACATCAGGCTGCCGAGTGTCAGCGAGATCACTCCTCCGAGGGCGAGCAATCCGAAGCCGGCCACCTTCACTTCTGCGATGAGCAAGATCAGGCCGAGGACCAACAGGGCAATCGCCGCATAGTTAATGGGCAGCGTCTGGAATGAGAACATCGCCAGGATGACGCAGATTAACCCCGCGATGCCGGGAAAGCCGATCCCAGGATGGGTGAACTCGAAGATCAGGCCTAACGTGCCGAGCATCATGAGCAGGTAGGCGATGTTTGGATTGGTGATGACCGCCAGGAACCGTTCGCGCGGGGTCATCACGAGCCTGCGAATCTCAGCCCCCTCGGTCGCAAGGGTGACGGGGCCTGAGGGAAGCTCCAGCGGCCAGCCGTCAATCTTGGCCAGCAGCTCATCGAGGTCTTTGGCGACGAAGTCCACGATGCGCTCCTTCACCGCGTCATCCTCCGCGATGGAGAAGCTTTCGGTGACGGCTTTCTTGGCCCACTCCTCATTGCGGTGGCGGCTGCGCGCAATCGTCGTAATCCAGGCGACTGTGTCGTTCATGATCTTGTCGGCCATCGGGTTCTTTTCTTCTTCCTCGACGATCTCTTCCTCGGTGGCGTCCTCGTCTTTGTCACCTGATGGTGACGGTGTCTTTTCATCTTTGGCGGCGCGCTTGATGCGTCGGATCAGCTTCTTCACCGGCCCGCCGCCCCCGACATCAACCGGATGGGCCGCCCCGATGTTCGTGGAAGGCGCCATGGCGGCGATGTGGCTGGCCATCGTGATGAACACACCCGCCGATCCGGCCCGGGCCCCGGAGGGCGCCACGTAGACGACGATCGGCACGCGAGCGTTCATCATTCGCTTGACGATGGCACGGGTGGATTCGAGCAGGCCGCCGGGGGTATCGAGGGTCAGGATCAGACATTGCGCGCCATTCCGCTCGGACCGCTCGATGGCGCTGACAATGTACTGCTGTGTGACCGGGCTGATGATCTGATTATCCAGCTCGATGACATTCACATGCGCCGCCTCAGCAGGCAGAGTCACGCTAAGCCAGAGGAACGAGAGCAGGACACGAGCGAAGTGTTTGAGCATTGGAAATTGGTGGAGCAGAGGGGGATCGAACCCCTGACCTCCACAATGCCATTGTGGCGCTCTCCCAGCTGAGCTAC
>JACQRA010000158.1 GCA_016206725.1 Candidatus Omnitrophota bacterium | reverse complement strand
TCTGGCACATGCATCAGCCGTATTACCGCAATCTGTTGACCGGCGAATGCTTCATGCCCTGGGTACGCCTCCACGCGACGAAAGACTATCTGGACATGGTCAAGATTCTGGAGGAGTTTCCGTCCATCCATCAAACGTTTAACTTCGTTCCAGGCCTGCTCGACCAACTCCAAGCCTATCTGCCCCCCACCAATCAATCAGACTATTTTCTCGAGCTTTCTAAAAAACCGGCCACCGACCTGACGGAAGACGAACAGCGTTTTCTCGTCACCTGGTTTTTCTTGGCGAATGGGGAGCGTATGATCAAGCCGCACCCCCGCTACCATGATTTGTGGACCAAACGCTCGGAATCCGCTAACCGATTTAAACCACAAGACTATTTGGATCTCCAGGTGTGGTTCAACCTGGCCTGGATCGATCCCTGGCTGCGACAGCATGATCCTCAATTGGCCGAGTTGGAAGCCAAAGGTGCTCGCTTCACCGAGGCAGAGAAGAGCCTGGTCTTGACGAAACACCTTGACTATCTCTCCCAATGCCTTCCTGCGTATCGAGCCGCGCAGGCGCGTGGGCAAGTCGAGTTGACGACCTCGCCCTATTACCACCCCATCACACCGCTGCTCTGTGACACGCGGTGCGCTCGCATCGCCCTTCCCAATCTGTCGCTTCCTGAGCCTTCGTTTCGACACCCTGAAGATGCCCGTTGGCAATTGACCCAGGCGGTGAAACGGCATGAAGAGCTGTTTGGCAGGCGACCGAACGGCCTCTGGCCGCCGGAGGGAGGAGTCAGCGAAGCCGTGGCGGAACTCGCCCTGGAAGCTGGATTCCAGTGGTGCGCCACCGATGAAGAAATTCTCTGGCGTAGCCTCAAGACCGTGCGGACGCCGATGTTGCTGTACCGGCCTCATGTCGTCAACCACAACGAGCGGGCGCTTGCCATCCTCTTCCGAGACCGCGAACTCTCTGATCTGCTGGGATTCGTGTATAGCCAGTGGGAGGATGCTCTTGCCGTGCGCGATTTCGTCAATCGCCTCTCCTCCATCCATCAGCAACTCCAACATGCTCCCACACCGCCGCTCGTCACGATCGCCCTGGATGGAGAAAACGCCTGGGAACATTATGCCCAGGATGGCGGGCCGTTTCTGCGACGGCTCTACCACACCTTGGCGTCTGATGCACGGTTCCGGTTCGTCACCGTGACGGAATTTCTTCAGCAGTTTCCTCCTGATCGTTCCTCACCGCTTCCCGAGCTCTTTCCCGGCTCATGGATTGACGGGAATTTTTCCACCTGGGTCGGCCACCCGGAAAAGAATACGGCGTGGTCCCATCTCGCTCGAGCGCGGGAGGCCATGGCATCCGCCGGGAGCAGGGAAGAGCTTCCCCAGGCTTGGCAGAATCTGTCGATCGCGGAAGGCAGCGATTGGATGTGGTGGTACGGGGATACCCACTACTCGGCTCAACAAGAGGACTTCGACCGGCTCTTCCGAACACACCTGGCCAACGTCTATCGATCCCTTCAGCAAGAAGTTCCTGCCGACCTCGAGGCGCCCATTAAGACGCCGATCGCCTCCGTCCCGAGCCACGAGCCGAGCGCGCCCATGACACCGATCCTGGACGGGCGAGAAACCACCTACTACGAGTGGCTCTACGCCGGACGCCTCGATCTTCACAAATCGTACGGGGCGCTGCATCGAGGACAACAACTCTGCCACGCGCTCTCGTATGGATTCGATGCGTCAACCTTGTCTCTTCGCGTGGACCTCGACACAGACCGATTGACGCAGTTCGCCGAGTGGCGGATTGAGGTCTCGTTTCCGGATCGCCGACTGCGCGCGAGCTTCCGCCAAAGTCCGAGCGGCCTCTCGATCGACCCTCCGTCCATCCGAGGCGCCTTCGATCGCATCCTGGAAGCGAGCATCCCTCTTGTCTGGCTGGCCCTCAAACCAGGAGAATCGTGCTGCTTGATATTGACGGTATTCCAAGGCGCTGATCTTGTGGAGCGTTATCCGGCGCAGGGAACGTTTCGTCTCTCCGTGCCTTCGGAGGGACCTGAGACCTCCCCGTGGTCGGCGTAGGGTTGATTTTCCCGACCAGGCTACTTATAATAGGTGAACTTCATGAAATCATCCATTCGGCTTGCGATCATCGGTGTCGGTAACTGCGCGAGTTCCTTGCTTCAAGGACTGACGTACTATCAACGCATCACCAAGCGCCAGAGCGGGTTATTGCATAACGATGTCGGGGGGTATCGCCCGGAACATATCCAGGTTGTGGCGGCCTTCGATGTCGACGCGAGAAAAGTCGGGAAACCCCTCCACGAAGCCTGCGCGGCGAAACCCAATTGCACGGCGTGGTTTGTGAAGCAACCGCCGAAGTTTAAGGTCCGTGTTCAGATGGGCCCGGTGCTGGATGGGATCGCCCCCCACATGGCCCAGTATCCCCCGGAACAGACGTTCGTGGTGTCCAAGGTGAAACCGGTCAACATCGCCAAGGTGTTGCGCGACGCCGGGGTTGAGATCGCCGTCAATTATTTGCCGGTAGGATCAGAGCAGGCAACCAAGGCGTATGCGAGCGCGTGCGTGGAGGCGGGTGTCAGTTTCCTCAACTGCATGCCGGTCTTTATCGTCTCTGAGCCGACATGGGCTCAGCGGTTTACCAAGAAAAACATCCCCATTGTGGGTGATGACATCAAAGCCCAGCTTGGTGCCACGATTCTCCACCGTGCGCTGGCCAAACTGTTCGCCATGCGCGGGGTCGCGGTCGACCGCACCTATCAGCTCAACGTCGGCGGCAATACCGATTTCTTGAACATGCTCAACCGCGATCGCCTCGCCAGCAAGAAGATTTCTAAAACCGAGGCCGTGCAATCCGCGTTGAGCGCTCGCCTGCCCAGCGAGCAGATCCATATCGGCCCCAGTGATTATGTCCCATGGCAAAAGGATCGTAAGGTCTGCTTTCTCCGCATGGAGGGGCGCGGGTTTGGGGACTGCCCTCTTGAAGTCGAACTGCGCTTATCGGTCGAGGATTCTCCGAACAGTGCCGGCATGGCGATTGATGCGATTCGATGCCTGCGGCTGGCCCGCGATCGCCGAATCGGCGGTCCGCTGCGCTCGATCTCTGCCTGGACGATGAAACATCCTCCTCAACCAATGGATGATGA
>JACQRA010000155.1 GCA_016206725.1 Candidatus Omnitrophota bacterium | reverse complement strand
TCTCCCGTCAGTCCGAATCGTGCGGCCGCCTCCACCCCTGTGCGCAAGTCGAGCATTCCGCAACGACCCGCGTCCACAGACGCGGAGGTTTTCATCGCGCAGGCGCCGGCGAAGCCTCCAACGCCCACGGCCCAACCGACGCCGACACCTACCCCAACCGCTGAACCAACTCCCGAGCCCGACCCGCCGCCGATGGCGGAGATGCCCTCGCGTTCGCGCATGATTCAAGATCATCTCGATCGCCAAGCCGCCATCAAGGCGTTGCAGGCGAAAGAGCGCGAACTCGTCGCGCGTCTCCTCAAAAACTATCGGTGGGGACGCCTCATCGATGAGACACGTTCCCGCTTCCAGAAATGGACTCCGGATAAGGTGGATGGTTGGATCGACAACCACACGACGGGACGGATGAACGAAGTCCACCGAGTCTTGGAAGAACTCGCGAAAATCTCTGTTCGGCTCTACGATCCTCGGATTCGGGAAGAGGACATCTTCGCCCTTGTGGGAAGACCACCGACGCTCGTCCTCTTGAAGGAAGGGAGCACGGCCTATGAGATCGCCTGGGATCCGGTGGATCCGCGGAAGCGGACGACGACGCCGGGGCGGATCTTTCGTACGTTCAGTTCCGATCTCTTAGGACGGGTACGTTTTCAACCTGCCGATAGTTGGATCGAACAAGAGTTCATGCTCCTCCCCACGCTCACCAGAAGCCAAGCGGAGATCGACGCCTGGAAGCAGCAGTTGCCACGGCCCGATGGGGATATCTTCTTCGTGCCGGGTCGTTCACTCCGGATGGCTCCGAGCCAAGATGAAACCCCACCCCCGAACCAACCTCAGCCACTCGTCGTTGATCCGGAAGGCCGTCTCAATCTTGACACCAATCAGCTGCACGAGAACAGCCTGATTCAACCCATCACCCCTCAGATGTCTTCTCCCCCTTCCACCATCGTCCCGCCCGCTTCCACCCCCGTGCGCAAGTCGACCGTCAGGCCCTCCATAGTCCGCGCCGCCCAGACTCCGGCGACACTTCAGGTGTCTCAGCCGACACCGACCCAGGAGCCGACGCCCATACCACAACCATCGGACAATCCGGCAGGAATTGACTTCGCTGGTCTTGATGATCCGCAGAAGTTGATCCGACAAGCCACACGAGCCCTTCCCGCCGTGCACACCTATTACCAAACCCATCTCCCGAATCACCCCATCGGAACGTTGCTGAACCTCTATCTCGATCTCAGCGAGCAGGAAGTGGAGGGAAAACTGCCCGCTCGCCTCCACAGCCTTCGGGAGGCCATCGGGAGAGCGTTTCGTCGAGAGCTCATCGCCAACCTTGACAAATTCTCCCACGGAGGATTCGAAGTCGCACCGCCGACGGTCCTGCGCGATCTCAGGACCCAACTTGAGGCCTCGCACCGCATCAAGCCGGGGACGGTCCGCGCCCTCAAGCGGCTGGAAGCCGAACTCATGATCCAACTCCTCAACGAGTCGTTCAGCACGCTCAATTACTACGGAACGCCTGAGCGCGGTGTTGAGTGGTTCCAGCGCCTCGCCCCGCTGGTCATTGAGACGTTTGATGAGAAAGAGGCCGCGCATATTCCGTTCGGTCATCTCATCGGTGGCAACTACTACTATGAAGAGGTTAATCGTGCGGCGTACCGCTTTGCCCTGGAGATCCTTCGAGCCAAAGGCACGACCGTGGCCGAGCAGGTGGCGATGGACCACCTGCCGTATTTGATCTCGCAAATTGGAAATTTCTTTCGAACGGCTGACGAGCTGGCGCGCATCAAAGCGTTAGGAGAAACCCTCCTGACGATGCCCCTCAGCGATGCGACGCGTCGCCGCGTCGCGCAACAGGTGCAAAACCTCACCGAAAAAATCTTCGCCGTTGAGCGCACGGCTGACCGGGTGGAGCGGATGCGGCAGATGACGCTGGAGCAGGTCGGCGAACGGCTCAAGCAAGTCCCCCAGGCGCATCGTGATGCGGCCGGGACGGTGAGCGTGGACGTCCTCAACGGATGGCGGAAAATCAAAGAGACCAGAGGGGCTGACGGCAGCGTGACAACCGTCATGCAAGGCGAACCCTACACCGATCCGCAACGGCTGGCAATCGCGTTCGCGTCCCAGGTGTACGAGAAGGTGCTCACGGCGCCTCAACAAGAGGCATGGCGCAACGTCATTCGCGAAGGATTCCCCGGCATGACACCCGAGCAGGCTGCCAAGTGGTTTGCGGAAGACTATATGAACCTACTGCTGGGTGGAGATATCGCCACCTCGCACTGGTGGGACGAAGGCGGCTATGATGTCTCGGACAACGCGCCGGCCGCTCGGCGGAGTTTCTTCTTGAAATACGTGTTTCCACCCTCTCCCAACAAACCATGAGAGACACGCGGTCGAGCATCGGAGGCGCGCTCTGCCTCAGCCTGATCTTCGCATCGCCTCTTGAGGCGCGTGTCGTGGTCGATCCCAAACTGGATCCCGAGCTGAAAGCGGCTCTCGAAAGCATGATTGGGGCGGTAACCCCCGTTCTGACGTGGCCGATTGCTACCACCGATCCTGAGCTGCAGCGTCTGATGGGTACCGCGCGAAAATTCTTCGTCGAACAAGACACGATTGCCACGTTGACGTTAGGTGACATGAAGGCCATCTTCGACAACATGCGCCGGCAGCCCGGTGACCAATACGCTCAAGAGCTCACCGCACTCGGAGAAGCGCGGGCGATGGTCCAAGAGGTCCAGCGCAATGGACGGGTGGAGTTTCTCATTACGTATGACTATCGGCTCCTCAAGGGCGGAGTCGCTACGTTCATGGCCGGCCTCGCTCATGAACTGGTCGCCCATACCACCATCCCGAAGGACGTTGCAACTCAACTCTCACCGCTCGAAGAGGAACGACTCGCCTTCCAACTACAGCTCAAATATATGGAGGCTCTCTTGGCCGATCAGCGCCTCAGGGCCCAGTTTCGCGGACCAGCGGCCTACATCTTGAGGGAATTGGAACAGGAGGTGGCGCTGGCTCGCAACATCCTGACCTATCTGGAACGCCAGATTAACGTTCAAAAGACCAGGCCCAGCCCATCGCCATCTCCTACCCATAGCCCACCCTCTTCACCGTCGCCACAAGGTGAGACCCTGTGGCGGTCGACGGACTCGCCACCATCATCTGGTAAGCGGCTTCCTGTGCGAAAATCGACAGATGGCTCCATCACGCGACAATCAGCCTCTCCGTCGTCCAGCGCCAAGAATAACCCGGACGCGTCGCTCTACTCGACGTACCTGGGTGGGAGTGAACATGATCGCATCTATGACATCGCGGTGGATGCCCAAGGCAACGTCTACGTGACCGGAGAAACATCATCGCCGAATTTCCCGACCACACCTGGCGCGCCCGATACGACCTGCGGGACCGACGGGCAGTGTAATCCCGTGCAGCATGTCGGCGGCTTTACCTCGCTGAACGAAGATGCGTTTGTGACGAAGTTCGACTCCACAGGCGCAGTGGTCTACTCGACGTATCTCGGAGGCAGCCATCGCGACTTGGCCTCCGGCATTGCGGTGGATACGGCCGGTAACGTGTACGTCGCAGGAACCACGTATTCCTCGGACTTCCCCACCACGCCAAACGCCTTTGACCGCACCTGCGGGACCGATGGCCAATGTGGCCCTGACACCAATCCTGAGCGTGATGCGCCGCTGCCGGATATCTTCGTGACCAAGCTCGATCCCGCCGGTCGGATGGTCTATTCAACTTACGTGGGAGGTAGCGACATTGACCATGCCTACGACATCGCCGTTGATCAAACCGGTCAAGTCTATCTCAATGGGGAGACATGGTCGAAAGACTATCCGGTGAAGAACGCCTTCCAAGCCACTCACGCCCCCGGCAAGTGGGAAGATGCCATCGTCACCAAACTGGATCCAACCGGTTCTTCCTTGATCTATTCCACGTACCTCGGCGGCAGCGACGGGGATCTCGGCTACGCCGTCGCGGTGGATGACCTCGGCTATGCCTATGTCACTGGGCACACGCCCTCCGAGGACTTCCCCACCACTCCCAACGCCTACCAACGAACATTCGGGGATGATCCGGCCCCAGCCGGAGGTTTCAGGAGCGATGTGTTTGTCACCAAATTCAACCCGACCGGCACGGTGATCTACTCCACGTACTTAGGAGGCAACGACGTGGAGTGGAGCGAAAACCACACCATCGCCGTGGATCGCACGGGCGCCGTCTACGTGGCCGGCGCAACCCGCTCAACAAATTTCCCCATGACCTCAGGAGCCGTCGATCGTACGTGTGGCACCGACGGCCAATGCAACCGGACTGATCAGCGGTCGTTTAGCGATGCGTTTGTGGCCAAGCTTGATCCCACGGGTTCGAAGCTCCTCTACGGCACCTACGTGGGTGGAAGTCGGGATGACGGTGTGCGTGGTATCGCGATTGACGAGTTGGAGCATATCTACCTCACCAGTTGGACGAGTTCCGCCGATTTCCCGATCACCTCCGATGCGTTCGATAAGACGTGTGGGACCGACGGACAGTGCGATACATGGAGCGATGCGTTTGTGACGGTCCTCAACCCCAAGCAACCGCAACTCGTCTACTCGACGTATCTTGGCGGCAACAGTGGTGATGAGGGCAGGGGCATTGCCCTGGATCGAGAACGCCACATCTACGTCGCGGGTGGCACCTACTCGATTGATTTTCCAACCAACACCACGGTTCAGCCATCCCTCGGTGGCCTGGGAGACGGCTTTCTCGTGAAACTGCCACCCGTGGTCAGCGAACCGCCCCCTCGCCCCGATCTGACCATCACCCAATTCTTCGTGGAGCCGCCGGCGCAAGGTGAGATTAACGGATCGCGGTTTACGGCCGTGAGCGGACAACCACTTCACTTCACCGTGACGTTCCTCAACCAGGGCAACGGCGATGCCGCCGCACACACGCTGACCGTCTCGGTTGATGATAGTGTCGTCTCGCGGATGAGCATTCCGCCCCTCGCCGCAGGGGAAATGCAGACGTATGTCACGCCGACCGTCTGGGTAGCTACTACTGGAAGCCACCGCATCACGGCGGTCATCGATGCGGATCATCAAGCGGATGAGACCAACGAAGAGAATAACAGCAGAAGCGCGATGCTGACCGTCACCGTCGTCTCGATCCGCGACCTCGCGATGCAACAAGGATTTCAGACGATCGCGATCCAACCGCAGGCGGATTTTTCCACCCCGCCTCAGACCGTGGAGGCGTTCTTCAGCGCCATCGCCAATGTCTACGGGTTTACGGACGCCTTTAAACGGTACATGGAGGACACGCTCTTCTTCAGGGCAGACAACTTGACATACGGCGGTTCAGGCTCGATCCCGTGCAACGGTTATGGCCAGAATCGCCTGGTGTTGGTCTCCTGTGGAGCGCACTGGCTCGCCGTCCATGAACTCGACCACGCGTTCTGGGAGTGGGAACGCGCACAACAAGGTCCCTCGATCATTGAAGCGCTGATCCATGCGGTGTACGACGTCGCCACCGGCCGTACTCCTGTGGCGAGGCCGGAGATTGCTCAGCGGGCTCGCGAAGCGTTGTTCGACCGACACCCCACCGTCTTCCCGCCGAAAGCCGACCAGACAATCTATTCGTGGGAGGAGGTGAAGGCGAAACTCAGCTCCATCGATGATTTTCACGTCCGGACGGCCTTTTGGCCGTTCAATGTCACGCGAGAATTGCCTCCCGAACTGTGGCGCTTCTGGAGCGGCATGCTCAATGCGGAGCTTCCGCCAGCCACGCGCCACCAGATCCGTCTTGGTGATTCGACCGGGCAGTCTCCCGCTACTGGAGGCGCGGAGCCGACCATCCGCTTTCGCACCAAGATCGCGGGGAGCAGCTACCAGGAAATGGTGTTTGCAGGCCACCCCGATGATCCCTTGCAGTTGATGCAGGTCGGCTGCGACGGGGGCATCGTGAGTCGTTCAACGAATGGGGGCCGAACGTGGACGTCGGAGCGCCTGAATGATGTGACCAACTATCCAAATCGCGCCGTCACGTTCACGTGTGATCCGAAACTGGTCGGCCTGGACGATGGGACGTTCTTGTTGACGGCCCTCTATCAGACGCTCGTGGAGCGGGGCAGTGCGCTTGGAGGATTTCTCTATCGAGGCCGCACCGTGGGGCGCTTCGAGGCGACGGATTTTCAACCGGCCAATGATCCTCCTGATCCTGACGAGATCGGAGGTCGAATCGACCACCCGGTTCTGGCCGTCTCGCCTGATGGATTGTCCGTCTACATTCATGGTGAGAAGGTGCACTTTGGGAACAGGCAGCACGGGCAGGCGCTCTACGTGTCGCGCGATGGGGGGCGGACGTTTGTTCGGAGGCCATCGAAGATCGACTCGGTGATTTCGATGACGATGGGGATGGACGGCACCCTCTATGCGGCGTACGCAGCGGAACCACCCAAGTCCGCCCCGTTTGTTCCAACAAACCAACACGATCAACTCGTGAGATTCCGCTCGGTGGATCCCGTGGCTTTCGATACGTTTCAGATCCCAGGCAATCGAGCCCTCGACCCGCGAGTCCTCAGAGTCTCCACCACCAGTCCTCGTGGATTCAGCCCCTACTTTGGTCTGGGGCCTGAGCTCATCGCCGATGTGTCACCCAGGAGTTCCCATCGAGGACGGCTCTATGTCGTCTGGGCGACTCCCGAACGGGTCGCCGCCGATCCCGTGTTTACCTCTTACGAGATGTACGGCGTGAACTACGACCTCTTCGTCAGCTACTCCGATGATCGAGGTGAGCACTGGTCGGTGCCTGTGCGGGTGAACGATGATGTGGGCCCAGGCGATCAATTCTTTCCCTCCGCCCGTCTCGATGCCAATGGGACGCTCCATGTGGCATGGCTCGATCACCGGAATCATCAAGATCAACCGTTCCTGGAGGCGTACTATGCCTACTCCACAGACGGTATACAGTTCTCGAAAAACCTGCTGGTGAGCGATGAACCGATCGCCATGGGCGGGGGAGGGCGCGGCCTCGGCGATTATCTGGACATGGTGATGCCATATCCGGATCGCGTCTACATCGCCTATCCCTGCGGGCGCGACGCCACCGGCTTGTCCCCCGGTGGCGCGTGCCTCGTCGAACTGTCCAATCCGATAACGAAGTTGACCCCAACCTCACTCCCCTCACAAACCTTGTCCACCTCCACCCCCGTGCGCAAGTCGATCATTCCGCAACGACCCGCGTCCACAGACGCGGAGGTTTTCATCGCGCAGGCGCCCGTCAAACTTCAGACTCCGGTTCCAACCCCAACGCCCACACCAACGCCGAATCCACCGCCGATGGCGGAGGAGGTCCCCAGCCGAGGCCATCTCATTCAGCAGCACCTTCAAGGAAAGACCTTGCCTGAGTTACCAATGCAGCCAGATGGGACGCTCGCTATTTCACCCGAAGAGCTCCTCGCACGGTTGCTGAGAGACAATCCTGGAGTTTTTCTTGGGGACCGACATGGCGATTTCAATATCGAGGAGCATCTCATCGCTCAGATGCCGCTCCTCGCTCGTCAGGGAGTGAAAACGTTATTCGTTGAGATGGTATACTCCGCTGATCAGGCCATCTTGGATGCGTACTATCAGACAGGAAACCTCGAACCCCTGATCACTTATCTGACGGACAGATGGGATCTGACACAACCTGGATTGGGTAAGAAGTACGCTGAGGTGGTACAGGCCGCGCGCGCCGCTGGCATTCAAACAATCGGAATTGACGTAGATACTCGTCGGATTAAACAGTCTCTGAGATTGGAGATTTCTAATCCGCACTGGCGATGGGTGATACAAGAGGCGCTGAAATCACAGCCCGGCAAATACCTGGTCTTTGGAGGAACTGGGCACTCAGCGAATTACCTGTTTAACAAAGGAGTGGATGTGTTATTAGGAATCCCGAGTGTCGATTTCGGGACATCAACGACGATGGAGGTGAGAAAAGGGGATGGGAAAGCCAACGATTTTCAAATCCTCCTTCCAAAGAGTCCTGCCCAGCCAGCTTCACCTCTCGATTAATTCGCCAACTCCACCGCAGCGCACGCCGTGAGCCTTGATCCGCCGAGCGGTTACGGGGATATCCATAAATAAACCCGAGATTGCTATGCATCATCAGATATGGTATTTTATGCATTGGAGGTGACCCCATGCGTACCACCCTTGATCTGAATGAGAAGTTGTTGTCCCAAGCCATGGCGGCTGCACACACGAAGACGAAGAAAGCCACGGTGGAACGATCGTTGCATGAATTGATCCGCGCCGCCCACATCGAACGGCTCATCACCCGACGCGGAGAGGGGACGACGCTGACCCTCCGCACGCTATCCCGCATGCGTCGGGATGCGTAAGCCGCTCGTCTTGGTCGATTCGTCCATCTGGATTCCCTTCCTACGGAGTCGAACAGCCGATCCGGCGGCGGAACTCCTGATGGGGCTGCTTCGTGACAAGCGGGTCGCGACCAACTGGCTGATCCGGTTGGAACTGCTCAGTGGAACGGCCACACACCAGGCCTATGAGTCGCTCGATGCAGATCTGGCCGCGCTCCATCAGCTCCCGTTGACAGAGAAGGTGTTTCACGCAGCCAGCCTGCTACGATGGCGGCTCCATCGCAAGGGGGCTTCCATTCCGGTGGTCGATACCCTGATTGCGGCCTGCGCCATCTTCTACGCTTGCCCGCTGCTGGAAGACGATGCTCACTTCCGACTGATCGCCAAACACGCCCCGCTTCATCTTCATCTTTCGTCAGGGCTCTCCATTTGACACGCCGGCTGACACCTCCACCCCCCCGCGCGCAAACCGTGAGCCCTGAGCCGCCGAGCCGTTACCCAGGACCCACGGGACATTGTCGCATTGCATGAAATCATGTCAACGTCTTGACAAGAAAGACGGGGGGCTGGTATAGTTTGGGTGGTTGGAGTAACGGCACGTGATCGAAGCATTTGTTCGTCAACGAGTGAGGTTGGTGGAAGCCGCAGGGCGATCTGTTCGGTCGTCAGGCGGTTTTTCATTTGAGGTCGGGGCTCATTGAAGGGGGGTGTACGGAAAGATGCCACGTGGCACAGTCAAGTGGTTCAGCGACCAGAAGGGGTATGGCTTTATTACCCCGGAGGACGGGTCGAAGGACGTGTTCGTCCATCACAGCGCCATTAAAGCCGACGGCTTTCGCAGCCT
>JACQRA010000016.1 GCA_016206725.1 Candidatus Omnitrophota bacterium | reverse complement strand
TCCTTTGAGCTGCCGGTGGTGAACATCGGGCGTCGGCAGGCGGGTCGGATGCAGGCTGGCAATGTCTTGAACGTGGGCCACGAGAAAGGCGCCATCCTGAGCGCCATCGAGCGCGCACTTTCGTCCGCCTTTCGCGCCGGCTTGTCGGGGTTGCAGAATCCGTACGGAGACGGCCATGCCAGCGAGCGAATTCTTGAAACACTCTCCACTATTCCCCTTGATGAGCGGCTGCTCTTCAAGGCCTTGGCCTACTAATGCGCGGGACGCGTCGAGCTCCTGAGTCTCCGTACACGGTCTCCGATAATGACACGATCGAGACCGCGATGGCGCTGATCGAGCAGAACAACCATCGCAGCGTCGTGGTGGTGGATGCGCGCGGCGTGGTGGTCGGCACGCTCAGCGACGGCGATATCCGCAAAGCCGTGCTGGATCACCGTGTCCTCTCGATGCCGGTCCACCAGGCGATGAACACCCACTTCATCGCGGTCACCGCCGAAGAAGCCGACCGGGCCAAGGCCATTTTTGAGCAACAGCACATTTTCTTGATTCCGGTGATTGATCGACTGGGGCATTTGGTGAACATCATGACGGCCTACTGATGACCGTGACGGCGGGGAGGGCCTGCGCAACCACAGGGTATCTCGCGTTGTGTTACCACTACCTCCGTCCGCCCAAGGCGCAAGATCGGTTTCCTCGCCTCCTTGGGTTGTCCCTCGATCAATTGTCCGATCACCTCGCGCTGTTTCAGCGGCGCTATGAGTTGCTCTCGCCCGAGGAGGCGTGGGCGATCGCCTATGGATCGAGAGGCGTGGAACCTCACCGCTACGGTGTGCTCCTGACCTTCGATGACGGATTGGCCGAACACGTGGACGCCGCCCGGATGCTCTCCGCGCGCGGCATTCGGGCGTTCTTCTTCATTCCCACCTGCATCCTGCGAGATCGGTTGCCGGCGAATCCGATCATCGTGCACTACGGCATCGCCGCCTACGGCCTCGAGCGGTTCTTGCAGCACTATCGGGCTGCCCTGGAGGAGGAAGGGCTCTCGCCAGGAGACTACGACATCCCGTTTCGCCGAGGCCGGGATGATCCGTGGATGGCAATCGCCGCCTTCAAGCGCACGCTCACGTACCGGTTACCCCCTCATCAGACGCGGCGCGTCCTCCTGCATATCTACCGGCGCTCGTTGCTGCACGACCATCCAGACATCCTCACGCAGATGCACCTTGACCGGAGACAGGTCGAGGACATCCTGCAGCTTGGGCACGCCATCGGGGTCCATTCGCATTCCCACGTCTCGATCGCCGGGGCGAATCTCGACGAGGCGGAGTTTCTAGAAGAGGTCGTTGAGCCCAAGAGGTATCTCGAGCGCACCCTCGAGGTGCCGGTCAACGCCTTGAGCTACCCCTTTGGCGATCCACAGGATTGCTTGACTTGGGAAACCCTCCTCCGCCGCACCCGGGAGTACGAGCTGGCCTTCACCGTGCAGGAAGTCGTCAATACGAAGACGTCCTCTCCGTTGGAACTGGGACGTTTCGCCCCGACCAGCTCGGATACCGCCGAGACCATCCACGCCAAGCTGACCCAGATGATTCAGGAGCACGAGCGACGATGAGGTTGCTCGTGTTGACCAGCAATGCCCTGCGGCACAAGTTTGTGGCGAACACGCTCGCGCGGCACGCCGACGATACACTGGTCGTCTCCGAATGCCAACCGAGCGACGAGGACCGGCGGGGGGCTGGACTGTCCCCGCGCCTGCAGGCTCACTTCCGGCTTCGACAAGAGACGGAACAGGCGTGGTTTACCGGCCATGAGACGTTCCTCTCCGCCACCCTCCCGATACTCTATCGAGACGTCAATCTTCCATCAACCTGCCGCGTCGTCGAGGCCTTCCGCCCCGACCTGTGCGTCGTGTTCGGCGCCTCCCTGATTCGCCTTTCCTTGCTCTCGCGGTTGCCGGCAGGCCGCACCGTGAATCTGCATCTGGGCCTCTCGCCGTACGCCCGAGGCAGCGGGACCAATTTCTGGCCGTTTGTCGACGGTGAGTTAGAGTATGTCGGCGCGACCCTGCTGCATCTCGACGAGGGCGTTGATACCGGACCCATTATCGCCCATGTGCGCCCCGGCATCAGGGCGGGGGATACCGTCCACACGGCGGGCTGCCGCGTCATTGCGGCAAGCGCCGAGGCGCTGCGGCGCGAGGTGCGTTTGGTCCGGACAGGTCAGCGCCTGCCTCAGGTTCCCCAATGGCCGGTGACCAATGGCCGATACTACCGCGATGCGGATTTCACTGAAGAGGTATTGGCGCGGTATCTGCGCCATCTCGAGCAGGAGGTGGTGGGACGGTTCCTCAGCCGGCCGGAGACGCCCCTACGTCTGATTTCGCTCCCGCTCGAGGAGGCGGAGATTCCTGAACGACGCCTTGAGGTGTCCCCGTCATGAGGCTGGGGGTTACGCCGAGGCCTTCGCCGTGATCCGGGAGGAATGGGCCTAACATGCGCTTCTTGATGATCTATCCCAATCAATGGGCGACAGGGAACAAGCCCATCGGCATCGCCTCGCTTGCGGCTGTCTTGAAACAGGCTGGGCATGAGTTCAGGTTGTTTGACTTCACGCAGTACGATCTGAGCGGGGGAATGGACGATCGAGGCTTGGGGGAAGTCTCGCTGGAGTTCAGGCAGCTGCGCAACCCTGAACGGCTCCCGCCTCGACGCCGAGTGAGCCGCCAAGAGGCGCTCGACGACTTACTCAAGATGATCGACGAGACGAGTCCGGATATGATCGGGCTGTCGGTCCTCTCTGATGATTACCCCTTTGGGCTGCAAGCGCTCCGATCCGTCCGTCAGCACTTCCGTATTCCCACGATCGTTGGGGGCGTGCACGCCACGGTGGACCCCGATGGGGTGCTTCGAGAACCTTGTGTTGACATGGTCTGCCTGGGCGAGGGCGAGGAAGTCTTAGCGGAGGTCGCGGCACGCGTTGATCGCGGAGAAGATCTGAGTACCGTCGAGAACCTGTGGATCAAGACGCTGAATGGCGAGATGATCCGCAACCATGTACGCCCGCTGAGGCAAGATTTGGATACCCTGCCCTATCCGGATTGGACGATCTATCCTGACTCGGCTTTCTATAAGCCCTTCGATGGGCACGTCTACAAGTATGGCGATTTCGAGATGAGCCGGGGATGTCCCTTTACGTGCTCCTATTGCATCAACGTTGAGCTCCAGCAGATCTACAAGGGTAAAGGCAATTATCATCGCGAGAAATCCGTCGCGCGTGTCATTCAAGAGATTGCGTGGTTTACACGGCACTACGGCATTGAATTCATCAAATTCTGGGATGAAACGTTCTTGTTGATGAGCGATGAACGCTTGGAGCGTCTCGCGACAGAGTACAGCCGGACGATCGGCATTCCGTTTGCGATTGAGACGATCTCGTCATCGGTGACGCCTCGCACGGCCAAACTCCTCAAGCAGTTTGGCTGCGCGACGGCGAGCCTGGGGTTGGAAACCGGCAATGTGGATTTGCGACGAGGTGTATTGGATAAGAACATTGACACGGCGGCCTACGAGCAAGCCTATCAGCTGCTCCGCGAGCAGGGGATTCGAGGCGTCTCGTTCAACATGATCGGTCTTCCCTTTGAGCGTCGGGCGGATATTTTCGAAACCATCCGCCTCAACGTGCGCTTGAAGACAGAAGCCCAGGCGGTGGGCATTTTCTACCCGTACAAAGGGACTCCCATTCGGACGTTCTGCGAATCGAACGGATTACTCGACACGGAGTTCGAAGCGAGCCTGCTGGCTCAACCCACTGAGCATTTTATGACCTACACCAAGAACGTCGGGTCGGTGTTGAAGTTGGCGGATCTGACAAGGAAGGAGCTCGTGCGCTTGCGAGACTTCTTTTCGTACTACGTCGTGGCCCCGGAATGGCTCTGGCCGCTGATCGATGAGTGCGGGACCGACAGGCTGCTTTCGAGCCGGCTCACCTCCATCATCTTTCGCTGCTTGTATTGGAAAAAATTCGGAGAGGCAATGGATCAACAGACACCTGACGATTCTTGTCATGCCGATGCGATCCGGGAGCCGGTGTCCACGCACGAGCTGGAACAACGGCGCGGCGCATTGCCTGTGTGGATGCGTCCATTTCTTGCCGCCTGTGAAACGGATCCCACATTTGCCGAGGCGTTCGTGCCGCGCATCTGGCAGCTGTGGCAACTGAGAGATGTCGCTTTGGAGGAAGGACCCGCGGCTGTCGACGCATCTCCGGGAGTGCCGGTATTGACCGGTGCCCACGAATTCAATCAAGGCGGGCGCTTAGATTCTGCCCGCCTGAATGAGATTCGAACGATGATGCGAGCACTCGCCAAGCAGGATATCTCGACGCAATTCGCCCAGGCGGATCAATCCGATTGCGAGAAACGCGGATGATCCTTGGCGTCACACCGGCGCGTGGGGGGAGCAAGGGGCTTGCGCGCAAGAACATTCGGCCCCTCTGTGGCAAACCGCTCCTCGCCTGGACGATTGAGGCGGCGAAGGCCGCGGCACGCCTCGACCGCTACGTGGTGTCAACCGAAGACGCGGAGGTTGCGGCCGTGGCGCGGCAGTGCGGCGCGGAGGTGCTCGACCGCCCGGCGGCGTTGGCGACCGACGACGCGCCGATGCTCGGCGTCTTGCAACACGCGCTGGAGCGCATTCCCGCCGACGTCGTCGTGATCCTCCAGGCGCCGTGCCCGGTGCGGGATGTCGATCTGATTGACCGTTGCATCCAGCGGTTTCTCGACACGGGAGCGGACTCGTTGGCGACCGGCTTCATCTGCAAATACACGGCCTACGCCAAGGATCGCCAGGAGCATCGGCGTCAGGACATCGATGGCTTCTTCTATGACGACGGCAACGTCTACGTGATGAAGGCGGATCTGATCCGCTCCGGGGACCGGTACGGCACGAAGATCGAGCGGGTGCTCCTGGACCGGGAGCAGCATATCGACATTGACGAGCCGTTCGATCTGTGGCTGGCCGAACAGGTGCTGCGCAAACGCCAGGCGACCCATGCCGTCAGCAGACGCTGAACGCTGCCTGCGTCGCTTCCTCGAAGCGAACTGGCTCAAACCCTTCGACGCGGTGTGGGATGCGTCGGTGGCGTCCGTCCTGGCGTCGATGCTGATGGGCGAGCCCTCGCTGGATATGGGCTGCGGCGACGGGCTCTTCATGCTGATCGCGTCGGGAGGGCGGGTGCGGCTCTCGTATGACCGCTATACCGACACCCGCCTGCGCCTGCGCGGCGATCTCTACGACACGGCCGCGTCGATGACGCGCCTCGAGGCCACACCCCCCCGACGGCTCGTGACGGTCGGGCTGGACCACAAGGCGGGCTTACTCGACAAGGCCCGACGGACGGCGACGTATCGCTCCCTGGTGCAGGGTGACGGGCAGGCGCTGCCGTTCGCTCATCGTTCGTTTGCGACGGTCTTCTGCAATATCCTCTACTGGCTGCCGGATTGGCAGGCCGGGTTGCGCGAGATGCATCGCGTTGTGCGGGATGACGGTCGACTCGTGCTGGTGGTGCCGAACGATACCTTCGGCGGGCAACTCCAGTCGCATCATCGCGCCCAACGATACCGGCGCAACGGTCGCCACTGGCGTGCCCGGTTCTTCGAGTGGATTGACAACGGCCGCTTTCGCACGCTGACGCGACTCACCGGCCATCGCGCGCAGTGGGAAGAACGGCTCACCGCGGCGGGTTTCCGGTTGCACGGGGCGATACCGGTTCTACACGTCGGAGCGGTTCGCCGATGGGACATGAGCACGCGCCCAATCCTGCACGGGCTGGTGCTGTTGGGTCGCGCGTTGCAATCTCTCCGACTGAAGGGGTTGCTCAAGCGGCTCATCGTGCCGCTCTTGGCTAGGCGGGTGCGGCCGTGGTTCGCCAAGAGCCTCGCCCCTTCCGCCGAGCATGCCGCGTTGTGGGTGCTCATCGCACAGCCTGTGGAGGCGCGCCGAGCGAGTGTCGAGACCATGCCACACCATGAGGAGGCACGTGTCCGATGATCGCCGGACAGACCGAAGCGCTCCAACGACAGTTTGAACGGGACGGTTACACACTCATCCGGGGAGTCCTCAGCCCGGCAGAGTGCCAGGCGCTGCGCGAGCGCATCCTCGCGGCCTTCGAGCGTCTCGACACGCGGCTGCCGGGGCGGGTGGTCCGTTACCTGCCGACGTCCCTCGCCTCCGACGTGGAGGGCGCGTGGGAGTGGCTGCTGCGCGAGCCCGTCGTGGAGACGCTGCGCGCCATCCTTGAGCCGGCCTACACACTGATGCCGGACCTGCACATCCAACGGAACATGTTCGGGACGAACCGCGTGGACGTGAAGGGCATCCCGCTGCCCCGGCGGTGGGGGTGGCATCAGGACGCCTGCTCCGAGGGTTTCCGTCCGCTCCACCTGGAGCCGGCGTACCGCGTGCTCAAGGGCGGGCTCTACCTGCAGGACAACGATCCGGAGTTTGGGGGTGGTATCGACGTGGTCCCCGGCTCGCACCGCCTGCCGCTGCGCACCGGCGATGCGCGCCGGGACTGGAACCTCCGGCAGCTCGCCGGGCGGCTGGGGGTTCTCTGGAACGCTCAACGGGTGCCGATTCGGCAGGGAGACGCCGTGTTCTTTCATTCGTTCCTCTGGCATAGCAGCACCCTGTCGGTGCGCCAGAGGCGGCGGCTGACGGAGGCGGAGCAGGGGCTGCACATGTTCCAGACGCCGCCGGAGAAGACCAAGCTCACACTGTACGTCAACGTGAGCCGGTCGGCGTATGCCGACTATTTTCTCCGGCATTGCCTGGGGCGGGCGCAGGCGGAACATGCCGAGGTGAGCCGCCCGTCGGGCGCGGGAGGAGAGCTGTTCTTCTGCGACACGCTGGCCTTTCATGCCACCGGCGCCTTGCCGCCCGCCGTCCGCGAGGCGGCCTCGCGCGCGGGGATTCGGTGGGGGTCGTTGGCCGGCGAGGTGTTGCGCGAAGCGCGGCGTCTTCGCGACGAGATCACGGCGACCGGACGGCTGTGGAACTACCATCCTGAGCTGGATCCCGCCCGGCGAACGGGTGCCGTGGTGATGAGCGGCTGATGCGCGCCCTGAAACGGCTCCTCCGAAGAGGGTATGCCCGCATCCAGGAGCGGCGCTGGGTGCGCCGCCTGGTGACCGCCAACTTCTCGTCGGGAAAGCTCGCCGTGGGAGAGCAGAACCGCTACGGCATCCGGCCGGACTGGATCACGGTGGACGTCGAGGGCGCCGATGTGACGCTGGATTTCCGCCGGCGGGTTGCGTGGCCGTTTCCAGACCATTCGCAATCGCTCATCTACTCGGCCCATACCGTGGAGCACATTGATGAGTCGGCACTCGCGTATCTGTTGCGGGAGTGTTACCGGGTGCTCAAGCCGGGCGGCGCCATCCGGATCGAAGCGCCGGACCTTGAAAAGACCGTCCAGGCCTACCGGCAGGGCGACCGCACGGTGCTTGATCCCTTGTGTCAGGAGAATCGGAGGAGCCTGGTCGACGCGTTGCGGTTGCCGGAGGTCTATGCCGAGGACCACATGGCCCTCTTGGGGCTGGCGTCCTCGTATATTGACGAGCGCAACGGCCAGATTCCTGTGTTCGCAAGCCGGGAAGAGGTCGAGGTGAGACTGGCTTCCCTCAGTCTGGAAGCGTTTGGTCAGTGGTGCGTCTCGCTGCAGACGGCTGAGCAGCGCGTGAGCGGAGGACATGTGACACCGATCTATTTTGAGAAGCTCCGCCGTCTGCTGGCCGAGGCCGGGTTCCGGGAGATCGCCCGGCGCGAGAACGGTGTGACGGGGATTGCCGGTCTCGTGTTGCGGAATCTCGAGCGGCCTCATCGGGCAGGGTGTTCCCTCTATGTGGAAGCGCGCAAATGACCCGTGAAGCCGCGATCCTCCCGGACATCTCCCACGCGCCGCCTCCGGCGCTCGTGGAGTCGTGGACGGGCCCGGCGAAGGAAAGCGCGCTGTCGTTTCGGGCCTTCCTGCGTCGATCGACCGCGCTCTCTGCCGCCACGATCCTGAATGCGTTGATCCAATTTCCCCTTGGGCTTCTGGTAGCTCATGTGCTGGGACCGGAAGGGCTGGGGGTCGTGGGGTTCGTCGCCGTCTGGCAACTGTATGCCTCGATGGCCAAGACCGGTATCTATAGCGCCGCGCAACGGGAGGCCACTGCCCTCTTGGGGCAGGGAAAATCACGAGAGGCGACGGCCCTTCAACATGTCGGCGTGACCGGAGAAGGCATCTGGGTGCTGCTGGTGGCGGGCGTGATGGTGGGAGCCGCCTGCCTGCAATCCCACCCCTGGCTGCGCCACGGTTTGCTCATTGGCGCGGTGGGATTCATCGGTTCTCAAGCGGCCGACTTCGTCACCGGCCTTCACTTTATTCGTGAACGCTTTCCGGTGATGGCGAAGACGACCGTGCTGAGCAGCCTTGGCTCTGTGATATTTGTGCTGAGCACGATCGCGTGGCTCAAGATCTACAGCCCCCTGTTGAAAACGACGGTGATCGCTCTGACGACGCTCCTCGGCTTCCGGTTATGGGCGCCGACGCTTGCGCTACGATGGCGTTGGGATCCCCGGGAATGCCGACGGTTACTGGCCGTCGGACTGCCCCTGTCGCTGCAGACGTTTCTGTGTTGGGGCTTCCGATCCGTGGATCAGGCGATGGCCGCGGTGGCCCTCCCCCTGACCGAGCTGGGCTATTTCACCTTCGTGAAGCAGTGCGTGTCCTTAGGCGTGCTCATGGTGATCAATCTCATCATCGTCATCTATCCGCGCCTCTGGGCTGAGCTCGAACGGGTCGCGAATCCTCAGGTGCTTGGTCCTCAGATCCGCCGGCTCCTCTGCTGGCTCTTGTTGGTGACGTGCGCGATGACCAGCCTGAGCCAGGCGTGGTGTGGCGCCCTCGTGCACTGGCTGCTCCCCCGCTATCAGCCGGCCATCGGCCTCTTTGAACTCTTCGCGTTTCTGTTGGCCGCGGGGACGCTTCAGAACGTCCCCGTCTATCTCTTGAACTCGGCGACGCTCAACCGGCATCGGCTGGTCACCGCGATGTGGGGAAGCGGTTTTGCGCTCCACATCGGGTTGACGACGTGGGCGATCCGTGCCGGCTGGGGGTTGCACGGTATCGTCCTGTGTAGCGTTGCCGCGCAGACGATGTTCTCGGTGGCGCTGCTGCTGCTGATCCATCGCTATGTCGTGACGGGATGGCGAAGCGGCCTCTCGCTCTACGGATGGCTGGGAGGACTCGTTCTGGTGACCGGCGGGCTTTTTGGCGTGTATCACCTGGGGCCCTTCTCCTATGAGGGGACGTCGCCGGTCCTGACGGTCTTTATGGGACGAACCGTCTTGGCGGTTGCCGTCTGGGGCGCGATGGGATGGATGGTGTGGCGGGGGGGATGGTCGGGTGTCGTGCCACGATTGGCCGCCGGGAGAGCGCGTCGGTAAGATGTTCCTCGCGACGACGGCATTGACCGACTTCTGGGATCCCCGCGAGGAAGTCCTGTGCCTGGGTTCTTGGTGCCTTCGCCAGGATCAACGGAGGTACTGGGCGCACCTGCGCTTCCGCGTGATGCCCTCGCCCTGGAATGACCGAGAGCGCTTCTACGAAGCCGCCGACTATGTGGATGGCTGTGGTGAACGGATGCTCGAGCGTCTGGCCAACTACCTGAACGCGGTTCATGGCGTTGCGTATCCGCTGCAGTCGTGGCGCGTGCTCCTTGGGTCATGGTTGCTGTCCTTCCTTCATGCCGCCTACGACCGTTATGTCCATCTCACGGAGGCCTTCCAGCAGGCTCCCAACCTGCGGACCCTCGTGCTCGATCCCCGGTCGTTTCGTGTGCCGCAGGAGCCTGAGCAAGCCCGTGGCTGGCTCCATGACGATTTCGCCAACCTCCAGCTCTTCTCTCAGCTCCTCGCGGGAATGGGGCATGCGTTTCCGGCACGAGGGAGAGCCGCGCCGGAGGACGCGGTCAATGGCGCGTGTCAGAGCCCTCGGCGTGTCGGCATACGGCGCGGCGAAGACATGGTCCGGCGCGCGCTACGTCGTCGGTGGAAGGTGGGACTGCAGGATGTCTGTCGATCGCGGATGATGAGCTGGTCATTGGCCTGGAAGACGGCCGGCCGCGTCATGCCGTTGGAGGTGTCGAGGGATTGGGGATTCGCGCTCCCCGACGCGAGGTTTGACGAGGCTCGGAATGGGCTCTCCCGCCTGCCCAGTGGAGATCCCTTTGAGCGGCTCGTCATGCCGATGCTGCCGTTTCACCTTCCCACGCTCTTCCTCGAAGGCTACCGACAAGCCAGGGAGGAAGTGCGGCGTCGCTATCCAGCAGTTCCTGCCGTCCTCGTGGCGACCAACACGTGGTATAGCAACAGCCCGTTTCGCTTCCTCGCGGCCGAGGTGTCAGCCGGCGGCGGTCGGCTCATTTCGGTGCAGCACGGCGGCGGATACGGGCTCTATCGCTTTTCGCCGATCGAACGACACGAGGCTCGCCTCTCGGACGCCTTTCTAGTATGGGGCTGGGCCGGGGATCATCACCCCATCTGCCGGAATCTGCCGTCTCCGAATCTCTCGGCGCTCACTCGCACGCTGCGCCACGCGCCCGCGGCGCGGGACGGTGCGTTCTTGTTCGTTACCACCGCGCATCCCCGGTACCTCTACCAGTTTCAGTCCACGCCGGTGGGCGGTCAAGTGGAGGAATACTTCCGTTGGCAGCGTCGGTTCCTGGACGCCCTGCCTGAACGGGTGCGACGCCGGGTGCTCTTTCGTCCGTATCCCCATGACTATGGGCATGCCGTAGAGGAAGGCATCCGTGAACGGTTTCCGGAGGTCCGGTGGCAGCCGGCGGTGCCGATTCATCGACAGTTCGCGAAGGCCCGGCTGGTCATCGTGGATCATTCGGCGACGGTCTTCCTCGAAACGCTTGCCGCCAATATCCCGACCGTGCTCTTCTGGGATCCACGGCGGTGGGAGGTCCGGGCGGAGGCCGCGCCATACCTTCACGCGCTGCGTGAGGCGGGGATCTTGTGGGATGAGCCGGAGGCTGCGGCCGGCCACGTCGCAACCGTGTGCGACCAGCCACAGGCGTGGTGGCGCCGCACAGACGTCCGCCAGGCGCGTCATCAATTCGTGGAGCGTTACGCGCTGGTGGACCGTCACTGGGCGTCTCGTTGGTCGGACACCCTGAGCGAGCTGCCACCGCCGAGCGCTTCTCACGTGTGAGGACATGGCCATCAAGGGAGTCGCCACCTACCAGAAACACGATAGCTTCGCCGCGATGCATCACCGCAGCCCGGTGGCGGAGGATGTCTTCAGGCGAATCGCGCGGGTGCGAGACCGACTCGAGGCGCTCGAGCCTGACACGGGCCGTCGGGCCGTGGTGCGTCAAGCCTGCGCAGAGCTGTTCGGCGAGGCGCCGCCTCAGGACGGCGTGCCGTTTGTCCTGCAGACGTACGTGGTGGAAGAGATCAGCCGACTTCCTGACGAGGCGTTGCCGCGGTACCTGTGGTACCGCTACCGGTATGAGACGTATCCGAGCAGGAACATCTTGGACGCGTTTCCGCCGTGCCTCCAGGTGGAACCGGCCTCGGTCTGCAACTACCGATGCGTGTTCTGCTACCAGACGGATGCCGGTTTGACGAAGCGGACGAACGGCTACATGGGTGTGATGTCCCTCGACCTCTTCAAGCGCGTGATTGATGAGGCGGGGGGCTGCTGTGAGGCGGTGACGCTGGCCTCGCGGGGCGAGCCGCTGCTGTGTCCGGACATTGACGCGATGCTGGCCTACGCCAAGGGCAAGTTCTTGGCGCTGAAGCTCAACACCAACGCCTCGCGGCTGGATGAGGCCGCCTGCCATGCGATTCTGGAAGCTGAGGTGAACACGGTGGTCTTTTCTGTGGAGGCGGCCGACGCGGCATTGTACGAGCGCCTGCGCGTCGGCGGCCGGTTTGCCGAGGTGCGGGCCAACATTGAGCGGTTCCACCGAATTCGGGCGGACCATTACCCCCGCTCGCGCGTGATCACGCGCGTCTCTGGTGTGAGTGTTCCCGGCACGCCGGATCTGGAGCGGATGGCCTCGGTCTGGGAGGAGTTCGTGGATCAGGTGGCCTTCGTGACGTACAACCCGTGGGAAAACGTCTACGACCACCCGGCCACCGGCGTCGAGACCGCCTGCTCCGATTTATGGCGGCGGATGTTTGTCTGGTGGGACGGAACCGTGAACCCGTGCGACGTGGATTACAAGTCAACGCTCACCATCGGTAGTGCCAACGAGCAGTCTCTGAGCGCCTTGTGGCGTTCAGAACGGTACGAAGAGCTCCGTGAACGCCATCTGACGTCACAGCGGCCACGCTGCTCACCGTGCAACCGCTGTACGGTGGTCTAACGATGATCGCCGCACTCCTGTTGGGCCGTGAAGGGAGCGTGGGGTTTCCGGGGAAAAACACCCACCTGGTACTCGGACGGCCGCTCATGGCCTACCCGCTGCTGGCGGCCCTCCATGCGCAAGCCGTGGACGAAATCTATGTGTCAACCGATTCGGAGCGTATCAAACAGCTCGCCCGAGAACACGGCACGACGATCATCGAACGTCCGCCGGAACTGGCGACCAAAACGGCCCTGGGTGAAGACGCCTTCGCTCATGGGTTCCGCTACATTCGCGACACGCTCAAGAAACCTGTCGAGCTGATGGTGCTGCTCTTCTGTAACGCCCCGACCGTCTTGGCGGACACAATCGATGAGGGGGTCGAGATCCTGCGCCGTGATCCGAGGCTGGATTCGGTCGTGACCGTCTCGCCGTACAACATGTGGAGTCCCCTGCGGGCGCGCAAGCTGGGTGATGACGGCTGTCTGCAGCCATTTGTTCCGCTGGAAACCTTTGGGGATCCGGCTACCCTCAACTGCGACCGTGACTCGCAGGGCGACGTCTATTTCGCCGACATGGGGGTCTCCATCGTCCGTCCGCAGTGCCTTGAGCAGTTGCCGCACGGACTCTTGCCCCAACGCTGGATGGGGCGTCGCATCGCTCCCTTGAAGCAGTGGGGCGGCTGCGACGTCGATTTCAAGTGGCAGGTTCCCATGGTGGAATACTGGCTGCGGGCGCATGGCTTCTCCGACACGCAGACCCCGTACCCCACCGCGCCGAGGAGACGCACGACATGTTCAACGGCCTGAAGGGGAAGCGGGTCCTCATCACCGGCGCCAGCGGGGGGATCGGCACCGCGATGGCGCGGCTCTTTGCCGCGGAGGGTGCGCGCCTCGGCATTCACTACTGTCGGAACGAACGACAGGCCCGCGCGCTGTGTCGTGAGGTGACGCGACGTGGCGGGGAGGCGGTGGCGTGCCACGGCGATCTCCTGGATCCGCAAGCGTGTGTCAGGGTGATGGAGACGTTCGTCAAACGGTTTCGCGGCATTGATGTGCTGGTGAATAACGCCGGAGCGGTCTTCGGTCCCCGCCAGTTTGCCACACTCGCGGAAGCGTCCTGGGATCGCACCATGGCCCTGAACGCGCGCGCGCCGTTTCTGCTCGCACGCGAGGCGTTCCGGCTCATGCGGCGGCGGGGTGGGAAGATCATCAACATCAGTTCGATTGCAGCAAAATACGGCGTGTCGCCCGAGACGCTGCATTATGGCGCCGCGAAGGCCGCCATGGAGGCGGTCACGGTCGGGATGGCGAGGTGTGGGGCTTCGCATGGCATCCTCGTCAATGCCATTCGGGCCGGATTTATCGAGACGGCCTTTCATCGGAAGATCGGAAGAACGCAGGCCGCGAAGCGCATCCAACTCATTCCGCTCAAACGAGCCGGTCGGCCTGTGGAGGTCGCTCGCATGGCCCTGTTTCTCGCCTCGAGGGCCGGCGATTACATCACCGGGGAGATCCTGACCGTGGCTGGTGGGGACTAAGATGTCCTTTTGGGTGTCTCTCAAGCGCCGGATCGGCGTGGAGTGCTTCTATGCCGGTCAACAGCTTGTGGCGATGCTGCCGGATCACTGTGGCGCCGCGCGGTACGCCTTTTACAGGCGCTTCCTTCAGCAGGCGGGCCGCTTCCATTCGATGTCTGGCCTGAAGATCTACTGCCCGGAGGGGGTGAAGATTGGCGAGGGGGTGTCCATGAATATCGGCGTCGTCCTCGACCCCAGCGATGGGGGAGCAATCGAGATTGGGAACAATGTTCTCATTGGCCCCTATTGCGTCCTTCGGGCGGCCGATCACGTGTTTTCCGACCCGGCGATCCCGATCAAGGACCAAGGCCATCGGGGCGGTGCGATTGTGATCGAAGACGACTGCTGGCTGGGGAGTCATGTGGTGGTCACGCGCAGCGTCCGGATCGGACGTGGTTGCGTCATCGGCGCCCATAGCGTCGTCACACATGACATCCCACCCTACACGGTGGCGGCTGGGGTGCCCGCGACCGTGCTCAGACAAAGAGGCGATCGTCAGGAACAGCCGTAGGAGGCAGATGATGCGCGCGGTGGTCTTTGGAGGATCAGGATTCCTGGGCAGCCATGTGGCCGACGTGTTGACGCAGCGGGGCCATGCCGTGAGAATCTACGACCGGTGCCCTTCGCCGTACCTGCAGACCGGCCAGGAGATGATGGTTGGGGATCTCCTCGATGAGGCCGCGGTTCGGCGCGCGGTGACGGACTGCGAGATCGTCTACCACTTTGCCGGGATCGCGGATATCAACGAGGCCAACCAACGTCCCGTCGAGACCGTCCGGCAGAACATCCTGGGTACGACGATGCTTTTGGAGGCGTGTCGCCGGACCGGCGTACGGCGCGTCCTGTACGCCAGCACCGTCTATGTGCATAGCCTCGCGGGCGGCTTCTACCGGTGTAGCAAGCAGGCCTGCGAGCTGTACCTCGAGGCGTTTCAACAGGTGCACGGGCTGCCCTACACCATCCTTCGGTACGGCAGTCTCTACGGTCCGCGGGCGGATGCGACCAACGCCGTCCACCGGTATCTGACCCAGGCGCTCCTTGAGGGCAAGATCGACTCGCTGGGGGATGGCGAAGAGATTCGAGAGTACATCCATGTGGAGGATGCGGCACGACACAGTGTCGAGGCACTCGCCACGGAATTTGAAAACCAGTACGTGCTCATCACCGGCCACCAACCCATGACGGTGAAAGCCCTACTGGAGATGATCCAGGAGATGCTCAACAAGAAGCTGACCATCACGTTTCAGGGACCGGATGCGCTCGTCCACTATCGTCGAAGTCCCTATACCTTCCAGCCGAAGATCGCGAAGAAACTCGTGGGGAAGCATTACCTTGATCTGGGACAGGGGTTGCTCGCGTGTCTCAACGAGATGCACGAGCGTCAGCGAATCAGCGCGGCACTCGCCGAGGAGCTTAAGTGAACGAGCCGGTGTCCATCCTCCGTGGGGCGCTGCAGCCGCATTTCAAGGTACTCTTCGTCTATCCCAATCTCTACATGATGAACATGATGCCGCCTTCCATCGCGATCTTCTCTGCGCTCCTGAAGCAGAAAGGGATTGAGGTCGCCCTATTCGACACGACCTACTACCCGTGGGACCACGTCGGGATGGCCATGGCGAAGCTGGGCGGGCAGGGGATCGGCAGGTTTGAGATCAGCTCAGACAAGCGCAAAGAGCTCACCTTGCAGGTGCGGCCCTTCAACCTCGTGGAGCGCGGGATTACCCCCAAAGAGACCGACATGGTCGATGATTTCCTCCAACTCGTGGACACGTTCCAGCCGGACCTGATCGCCGTCTCCGCGGTGGAAGATACCTACTTCCAGGGTCTCTACCTCCTCAATCAGATCAAGGACCGAAAGATCCCGACCATCCTGGGTGGGGTGTTTGCCACCTTCGCCCCGCACATCGCCATTGAGGAGTCGGCGATTGACATGGTCTGCGTAGGGGAGGGCGAGGGAGCCCTTGTCGAACTGTGCGAGCGAATGGCCATGGGGCTGGATTACTCCGATGTCAACAACCTCTGGGTGAAAGGGCCGGACGGGAAGGCGAAGGTCAACCCCCAGCGCCCCCTCGTTGAGCTCGACACCCTGCCGATCTTGGACTTCGAGATTTTTGAGGAGAACCGGATCTACCGCCCGATGGCGGGCACGGTGTACCGGATGATCCCCATCGAGACGCACCGGGGCTGCCCCTTCACGTGTACCTATTGCAACTCGCCGTCGCAGAACCGGCTCCACAAGGAAAACCGCGTCGGCAAGTTCTTTCGGAAGAAATCCATTACCAAAGTGCAGGAGGAGCTGGTCGAACTCGTCAGACGCTGGAAGGCCGAGTATGTCTACTTTCCGGCTGACACCTTCCTCGCCTGGTCGAACGAGGAGTTCAAGGCCTTCATTGAGATGTACCGCAACGTCCGGCTCCCCTTCTGGATGCAGACGCGGCCTGAGACGATTACCGAGGAGGCGGTTGACATGCTCAAGAGCGTCGGCTGCCATCGAGTGTCGCTGGGCATCGAGCACGGCAACGAGCAGTTCCGGCGGGAGGTGGTGGACCGGCAGATCGCCAATGAAGAGCTGATCAAGCGGACGAACCTGATCGGCCGTCACATCCCCGTCTCCGTGAACAACATCACCGGCTTCCCAACGGAGACGAGGGAGCTGGCCTTCGACACGATCCGGCTCAATCGCGAACTCATCGTGGACACGATGAACTGCTACACGTTTATGCCCTATCACGGGACCCCGCTGCGAACGTTGGCGGTCACCTTGGGGCTGCTGGACGACAACGCGGTCACGTGCTCGCTCACCGCCGCGTCCATCCTCAAGATGCCCCAGTATTCGCCCCGAGAAATCACGGGGATCGCGCGGTGTTTCTCGCTCTACGCCAGGCTGCCGGAGTCGTTGTGGCCAACGATCCGGCGCGCTGAGATCGACGACGAGGAAGGAAATGCCGTCTTCGCCGATCTTCGGGAACAGTACATTGCCAACTATTTTAACGACGGGAAGGTCACGTTCAGCTAGGTGTGGGGATGGTGCGGGCGATTGCGTTTGATTTCGACGGGGTGCTGATCGAGTCCGAGGCCATCAAGACCTCGGCCTTTACGGCGCTCTTCGCGGCCGAAGAACCAGCCGTCGCGCGGCAGATTGTGGCCTACCACCAGGCGCATGGCGGCGTGTCGCGGTTTGAGAAGTTCCGGACGATCTACCGGGACATCCTGCGACGCCCGCTCGATGAGGCGACTTACAGGAAGCTGTGCGACCGTTTCGCCGCGCTGGTGGTCAGACGGTTGGTGGCGGCGCCTTGGGTGGAGGGGGCCGAGGAATTCCTCCTAGCCCACCGGGGGCGGTACCGGTTCTTCGTGGTCTCCGGCAGCCCGGAGGCGGAGCTCAAGGACGTCATCCGCTGCCGGCGCATGGACCACTTCTTTGACGAGGTGCTGGGCGCACCACCCCATAAGGCCGCCCTGCTCCAGGGACTGCTGGAGCGGCAACGGCTGCAGCCGTGGGAGGTCATCATGGTCGGCGATGCGCAGACGGACTGGCTGGCGGCCCGGCAGTTCGCCGTGCCCTTCATCTGGCGGCCCTCACCCGGCACGCCGGCCGTGGAGGGTTTCGTAGGTCCCACGATCGCCTCGTTGGCTCACTTGGCGCGCGCCCTCGAAGCATTCGGGGCGGATTCCAGCTAGATGCCGCCCGCCGACGTCCGTTGGTGGATCGTCGCGCCGGAGTGCCTTCCGGGCGGCCTGCCGCTCCCGGCGGATGCGCCCCTGGAGTGGTGCTATTGTGGAACGGACGAGGCCACGCGGGCGCGGACAGCCGCCGCGCTCCGCCTCGCGCGCGAAATCCCGATCGAAGAGCCCCTCACCCAGTTGGCCCATGAGATGAAGCAGCCATACCTCGACTGGCTCGTTGCCATCGGCCGTCGTCAGCCAGATCATGTCTCCTGGTGGGCGTCGACCTTCGCCACGAGCAGTCCATTGCAGACAGACGTGTTCCTGCTGATTTGCTACACCCGGCTGATCGATGCGTGGCTGTGCAGCACCCCGCCAGCCACCGTGCGATGCATCGTGGTGGAGGACCCCTGGTTGGCACTGACGCTGCGCTGGCAGTTCGGGCGCGACCTGCGTGTGGCATGGCGAGGCGTGGGACTGGCCGCCTGCGCCCGTGATGCGCTGAAGTGGCTCAGTCGAGTCCCTCGCGCCGTCCTGGCAACCGTCCGTTCGGCGATGACATCGTACGGGCTTGTGCGCCTGTGGTTTCCCCGGACGTGGGAGTCGCTTGAGGGCCGTCGGCGGGACACCACGCTGCTCTACACCTGGATCCGCCCGGAATGTTTTCAGCAGCCCGGACGCCTGAGCGATGCGTGGACCGGACGGCTCGACGCCATGCTGACGGCCGCCGGTGAGCGGGTCACGCGTCTGACCCCCGCTGAGATTCCACCGCCCTTGCTGCGTCGACTGCGGCAACACGCGGTGCCCTGTCTCGTGACACCAAGATATCTTGGTTGGCTGGATGTTGTCCGCACGCTCTGCGCGTGGTTCCGGGTTCATCACCTCGGCGCGCTCGCTCAATGTCAGGGATGGGACTACCGGTGGCTGGTGCGTCGGGAAACCCTGCGGGAGTGGGGACGGGTTGATTTCTGGCACTACCGGATCGGCTACTTCGCGATGCGCCGGCTCGCCGGGCGCGTCGGCGCCTCGGTCCGGTGCGTGATCTATCCGTTCGAGGACCAGCCATGGGAAAAGCTCCTTTGCCTCGCGTGGCGTGAGCGGGCGCCGCACGTCAAATTGGTCGGCTATCAGCACAGTTGGGTGCCCCCGTTGCTGCTTCCTTATACCCTGGGCCGTGGGGCGGAAGAGATTACCCCGCTGCCGGATCAGATTGTCGCCAGCAGCGTGTTCAACCTTGAACAGCTCAAGATCGGGGGCTATCCGCTGGCGCGATTGGTCAACGGTGGAGCGCTGCGGCATGAGTATCTGCACACGAAGCTGGAGGAGCTGATTCAGCAGAGGGTCGCTCGCTACGGACGGAACCGCGCGACAGCCCCCCGTACGGTCCTGGTAACCTTTCCGATCTCCCGCCCGCATGCCAGCCGTCTGCTGGCGGACCTTTCGGAGGCGTTCAGGCAGCCGCTCATGTCTGAGTCGAAGGCTGGCGGCTCGGTCCGGTTTCTACTGAAGTTCCACCCCGCGCTGCCCCTGACGCATCTTGTGCCATACGGCTTCGCGCTGCCGTCCTGGATGAAGATGACGGAGCTTTCCATGCCACGGTTGCTGCCCGATGTCGACCTGCTGCTCTACGTGGGGCCGACATCGAGCTGGTGGGAGGCGTTCCTGTGCGGGGTGCCGGTGCTGAAGTATCGGGCCGATCTGGTGGATATCGATGCAGGCCAGGAGCCGGAGGCCATGCCGGTGCCGGTCTGCAACGGCGCTTCACTGCGCGCTTCCGTGGAGGCCACGCTGAAGGCGGGCACCCCCGTGCGCCCTGTCGCGGCGGCCCTGGTCGAACGGATGTACGGGTCGGTGGATGAGGAGGTCTGGACGTCGCTCATCAGGACGTGCCCGGAAGAGGCGGCAGACGCTGCGACATGACGATGACGCCCCACGTGAGCATCAACCTCTGCTGTTACAATTCGGCGCGCTTCCTGGAGGAGACGCTGCAGAGCGTGTTCGTTCAGACCTACACGGATTGGGAGCTCGTCATCGTGGACGATGCCTCAACCGATGGGACCGATGCCGTGATCCAACGGCACATCGCAGCCGGTCGTCCGATCGTCTATCACCGAGCGCCGCGGAATATGGGAGAGGGGGCGGCGCGGGACCTCGCGCTGCGTCTGTCTCGCGGGACGTTGATTGCCTTCATCGACCACGATGACGTGTGGGTGCCGCACAAACTGGCGCGGCAGGTGCCGCGCTTCGAGCGTGACCCGCGGCTGGGGATTGTCTACAGCGATTGCCTGAACCTGTGGGGCAACGGGCACCTGTTCCGGCAGTTCCAGAAACTGAAGCCCGCTTCCGGCGAGGCGTACCGGTATCTCCTGCGGCAGTTCGCCATCAGCATTCAGACTGCGGTCGTGCATCGGCGAGTCCTCGAAGGCGAGGCGGTGGGGTTCGATCCACGATTCCAGATGCTCTCGGACATGGATTTTTTTCTGCGCATCGCCTACCGATGGTGGGTGGATGTCGTCAACGAACCGCTGGTCTGCGTCCGTATGCATCAACAGAGCTTGACGCACACGCGCCCCGACCGGATGCCGGTGGAGATGCGCATGGTCCTCCAGAAGCAACGCGATCTGATTCCGGATTTCGACCGGACTTTCGCGGGCGAGGCCGCGCGCTTTGAATTCGGAATCGCCAGGCTTGAGGCCAGATTGGCGTGGGCACGAGGCCGCCGGCGCGAGGCAATGGAGGGGTTGCGCCCGTACCGCTGGCGCTATGTCGAGGCCTTCCGCGATCGATGGTTGATGCAGTGCGTGCCGTACGCGTCATACCAACAGGTGCGTGTGTGGCTGTCGCGGGGAGCGCAAGCGCTCCGTCTCACCCGGTCCTTAGGATGTCCAAGCATCCAGTAAGCGGCGTGGGCTCCGCTCGCCACGTCTTGCGGCCCCCATCGGTGAAGCGCGACGCGTTTCTTGTCTTTGGGGCGCCGGCGATCGAGGAACCCGAGATCACCGAGGTGGTCGACAGCCTTCGGAGCGGTTGGCTGGGGGCCGGCCCCAAGGTGGCCCAGTTCGAACGCGATTTTAAGGCCTATAAAGGGGCGGCGCATGCGGTCGCCGTCAACTCCTGCACGGCGGCCTTGCACCTGAGCATGCTCGCGGCGGGCATCGGGCCCGGGGACCAGGTGATCACGACGGCGCTCACGTTTTGTGCGACCGTGAATGCGATCATCCATGCGGGCGCGACGCCGGTCCTCGTGGATGTGGATCCGGTGACCATGAATCTGGATCCGGAGCAGGTGACCGCGCGCATCACCACCAAGACTAAGGCCATCCTGCCGGTGCATTTCGCGGGCCGCCCCTGCGACATGGACAGGCTCTGTGCGCTGGCGGATCAGTACCACCTGACGCTGATCGAGGACTGCGCCCACGCCATTGAGGCGGAGTTCCGAAGCCGACCGACGGGGACCTTCGGCGACTTCGGCTGTTTCAGTTTCTACGTGACGAAGAACCTCGTCACCGGCGAGGGCGGCATGGTGTTGACGCGTCGCGCGGAGGATGCGGATCGCGTCAAGATCCTTGCGTTGCATGGAATGAGTCAAGACGCGTGGGCGCGGTTCGGAGACAAGGGCTACAAGCATTATCAGGTGATCTCCGCGGGATTCAAGTATGGGATGATGGATCTCCAGGCGGCCATTGGCCTTCATCAGCTTCGCCGGCTTGACGCCTCGTGGGCTCGTCGGCGGGAGATCTGGCATCGCTACCACGAGGCATTCGCCGCGTGGCCGCTCACGCTTCCCGCCGAACCCCAGCCCGGGACGCGCCACGCCTACCACCTGTGCACCATTCGCGTTGATGAGCGGCGCACCGGGATCAGCCGGGACCCGTTTCTGGACGCGATGACCGCTCACCGCATTGGGGTCGGCGTCCACTATCTCAGCCTTCCGGAACACCCCTACTACCAGCAGACGTTCGGGTGGCGTCCGACGGATTATCCGCAGGCGACTCGAATCGGCCGGGAAACCGTGAGTCTTCCTCTCTCGGCCAAGTTGACGGACGAGGATGTGGAGGATGTCATCGAGGCGGTCCGTGACGTTCTGGAGCGCCATGCGTGAACGGGAGGCGGCTGTCCTCATGGTCATCGGGGCGTACGATCCTGAGATGAGTGGTGGAGGGGTGCAGTGCCAGGAGCTGATGCGAGCCTTAACGCCCTCACGAGCGTTTCTGGTGCTGTCGGTGACCACCAATGCGTCGCTTCCACGGCGCTCCACGGTCGACGGCATTCCGGTGTACCGGATTGTCATCGATCTGAAGCGCGTGCGCTCCAAGCTGGTCGCCGGACTGCGTCTGGCGTGGAGGTTCTTGCGAACGTGCCGCCGGGTGAGAGTCGTCCATCTCAATGGGTGGTCCGACAAGAATGTCGTGCTCACATTGCTCGCCATCCTGTTTCGCAAACCGATCCTCCTGACCCTCCATACGGCGGGATATGACGAGCCGCCAGCCGTGCAGGCACGGGGACGGTTGGCGTTCTGGTGCTACCGACGTGCCGATGCCCTGGTGGGGGTCAGCTCCCATTTTGAGGCCAGTTACAAGGCCGCCGGGTTGCCGCCCCAGCGATTCTGTGTCATTCCGAATGGAGTCGACCTTGATCGGTTTCACCCAGTCGATTCACCTCAGCGAGCGGCCCTTCGGAGGCAGTTGGGGCTTTCCATGGAGGCCTTCCTGATCCTCTTCGTCGGATTTTTTTCCTATGACAAAGGGCCACGGACGCTGTTCGACGCATGGCGGCGTCTCCAGCGACCCGGCTTGCCGGCGACCAACTTGGTGTTTGTCGGTACCACCCGCTCGAGCTATTTTGAAATTGACCGGGGACTCGCGCAAGCGATCCGCGATGAGGCCGCCGCGTTCGGGGTGCAGGATCGTATGGTCTTCGTCGAGTCATCTGGGGCCATGGAGCGGTACTACCAAGCCGTCGATAGCTTTGTCCTGCCGTCCATTCGTGAAGGACTTCCGATGGCGCTCCTCGAGGCGATGGCCAGCGGTCTCGCGTGTGTCGCATCGCGACTGCCCGGTTCGACCGATCTGCTGATTAACGACGGAATCGAGGGGTTCCTGGTCGAGCCTGGAGATGTCGCCCAGCTCTCCGAGGCCATCGAGAGGCTGATCGCTCATCCAGCACAACGGCAGGCATGGGGTCGTCAGGCGCGAGAGCGCGTCGCCCAAGACTTTTCTCTTCAGCGCATGGCGCAACGTTACCACGCGATGTACGACCGGCTGCGCGATGCTCAGTGCGCAAGGGAGCAGCGCTCATGAGGGCCGCCACGATGCTGCGCCTCTGGCCGATTCTCCTGTATGTCATGAGCCTTCCGCTGTTGTGGCCCCTTGGCACCTTGCCTGGTGGTAAGGTGGTGGCCCCTGCGGATGTCGCGTTTGTGGCGATGCTGGGTGTTGTCCTGGCCACGTCACCGAGGAGGTTGTTCCCTCTGCAGCCGGACGTGCTGATCGTGTCGCTGGTTCCTCTGGGCGCCGTCGTCATCTCAGCCCTCGCCTCAGGGGCAGGGAAGGCGGCGCTGCCGGATATCCTGCGCGTGGGCTATTCGATGTTCGTGCTAGGCTTTTTCGCACACTATCGTCTGACCGTCTCTGAGCGTCACCTCGTCATCCAGGGTTGGCTTATCGCGGGGGCCGTGGTGGCGGTGATTGGTCTGGTCGCGTACGTCGCGGTCGTCGGCTTCGGCGCGAAAACCCTCCTCGCCTCCAACGATTCCGTGAACCTGGGAGGGCGCGTGGTTCGCATCGCCTCCACGTTGGGTCCACAAACGTTGGCGCTCTATCTCGTCACGACGACCGTGTGGTGCCTCGCGTTGCTTGGCGATCCCCACCCTTCACGTTGGGGCCGGCATCTGCTGCGGGCAGGGCTCGGTCTCTTCCTCGTGGTGGCCGGGCTGTCCATGACGAGACCCATCGTGGGGATCGTCGTGGCCATGGCCCTCATCGGATACGCGGCTCGGGGACGCCTCCCGATGTTGTGGCGAGTGCGACACGCCTTGGCGTGGGCTGCCGCGTGCCTTGTGGTGCTTGGTGTCATCGTGACGATCTGGACCATTGTCCCCATCCGGCTCGAGCGGGATCGGGACCGCCAGACGCTGTCCATGACCGTGAATATGCAAACGAACGCCTATGCGGTGATCCACGCCGCCAGTCTGCGGATGTTCCAAGCCAGCCCGCTCGTCGGTCTTGGCCCTGGAACGTTTGGGGACCACTTCCTTGAGATGACGACTCCGGAGGAGCGTCGGACATCGTGGCCGCCGTTTCCTGAAGAGCCATTTGAAGATCCGCATTCGTCATGGTTCGGCTGGGCAGGGGAAGGGGGCATCGTCACCCTGGGAGGGTGGCTGGTCCTGTATGGTTGGCTGCTGGGACAGCTCTTACGTCAGGATCCCTCCGAGGGTCCCTTCAGTCTACGCCGCCTGACAGGGATGGGACTGGTTGGTTGCTTGCTCAGCGGCTTCCACATGGAGATCACGCACCTCAAGTTCCTCTGGACCTTCCTTGGGCTGGCCGTTGGCTTGCGGCCACATCAGGAGGAATCCTAACGCGATGTGCGGGATTGTCGGACTGGTTGATCGTGCCGGGCGGCCGATTGCTGAAGCGCTGGTGCGTCAGATGTGCGAACGGATGATCCATCGTGGGCCGGATGAGCGAGGCGTCGCCTTCTTCCCACGTGACGCAGACGCCGCTCGAGACCGCGGGGCGAGAGCCGCGCTCGGCATCCAGCGGCTGAGTATTATCGATGTCCAGGGCGGCCATCAGCCGATCGCGAACGAAGATCAGACTATCTGGACGGTGTGCAACGGCGAGATCTACAACTTCCGCGAGCTGCGCCAGGTCTTGGAGCAGAAGGGCCACCGTTTCGCGACGCGCTCCGATACCGAAGTGATTGTGCATCTCTATGAAGAAGACGGCGAGGCATTTGTGAATCGGCTCGAGGGGATGTTCGCCCTGGCCGTGTGGGATGATCGCCGGCAGCGGCTTCTCTTGGCCCGAGATCGATTCGGCAAGAAACCGCTCCTGTACGCGGAGTTGGCCGGCCGTCTGGTCTTCGCCTCGGAATTCCAGGCCTTGTTGAGCGACCCGTCGATTTCGCGGGAACTTGACGTGGAGGCGCTTCATTATTATCTGACGTACATGGCGATCCCCGCGCCGCTGTCGATCTACCGGTCCGTTCGGAAGCTGCCGCCCGCACATCTGCTGATCTATGACCGGACCGGCACGCGCCTGAAACGATATTGGTCGCTCGCCTATACCCCCAAACTGGCCATCAGCGAGACCGATGCCGCGCAGCGCCTGCTCGAGCTGCTCACCCAGGCGGTGCGCAAGCGTCTGGTCGCCGATGTGCCGCTTGGCGCGTTCTTGAGCGGTGGGGTCGATTCCAGCGCCGTCGTGGCGCTCATGGCCCGCTGCTCAGAGCGGCCGGTGAAGACATTCAGTATCGGGTTTGAGGAGATGCGCTATAACGAGTTGCCGCATGCCCGCCGCGTGGCGCAGGCCTTTGGATGCGAGCATCACGAATTCGTCGTGCGGCCTCAGGCCTTGGAGGTGCTGCCGACGTTGATTCAGCATTTCGGCGAGCCGTTTGCGGACTCCTCGGCGATTCCAACCTACTATCTGTCCCGGCTGACCCGCGAGCATGTGACCGTGGCGCTGAACGGTGACGGGGGGGATGAAGCGTTTGCAGGGTACGGGCGCCATGCCGCCAACCGGCTGGCGGAACAATGGCAAGCGGTCCCCTCGGCGGCGCGCCGTCCGGTGGAATGGCTGGTGGCGCGGTGGCCCTCGGTGTCATCGGATCGCCAGCGCCTGCCGGGCCGCCTCCAGCGTTTCCTGCAAGCCGCCGCATCGTCCCGCGCCGGACGCTATGAACGGTGGGTGGGCGTGATGGAGGCGGAGTTGAGATCAACCGTGGCTGGACGGCCAACCGGCGCGTTGAACCATGGTATGATCGAACAATTATGCGAGGCCACTCAGGAGCTGGATGCGGTCGACGCGGCGCTGGCGGTGGACACGGCGTTTTATCTGCCGACGGATTTGTTGGTGAAGATGGACATCATGAGCATGGCCAACTCCCTGGAAGCCCGCTCCCCCTTTCTCGATCATCACGTGGTGGAGTTCGCGGCCCGGTTGCCCAGCTCGATGAAACTGCGTCGCCTGACGTCCAAGGCGCTCTTGAAGCGGGCGCTGGCGGGCCTCCTGCCCGACGAGACGCTGCATCGGCGCAAGTGGGGCTTTGCGGTGCCCATCAGCGCGTGGTTTCGGACGGAGCTGCGCGGGATGCTTGAAGACGTTCTCCTGGCTTCACAGGTTGCGAGGGACGGCCTGCTTCGACAGGACGGCGTGACCGCGCTGGTGCAGGCGCACCTCAGCGGCCGGGCCGATTACGCGCATCAACTCTGGACCCTGTTGATGTTGGAGCTGTGGGTTCGTCGATGACCTGGATCCTCGGCGTCAACACCGGCTTCGCCCACGATGCCTCCGCGACGTTGATCGGGGATCAGGGCATCGTGCTCGCGGTCGAAGAGGAGCGCTTGGATCGCGTGAAATTCGGCAAAGGCTTTCCGCACCTGGCGATCGAGCGATGCCTGCGCACGGCTGGCATTAGCTGGAGCGACGTGGACGCGGTCGGGTTCAACTTCGATCCCTGGCGTATGTTCCGGGCGAACGTGCGGCTGAACCTCCAGGAACTGGCGAGATTGAAGGCGTTCAAGCCGGCGCTGTTTTATCTCGGGTGGTCGGTCTATCCGCTCCTGTCGGATTTACGAGAGGCCGAAAAGATCAAGCAATTCACCGAGGGACGCGTGGCGCCTCGCTTTCTTGACCATCACGCGTGTCACGCGGCGAGTGCGTTTTATGCCTCACCCTTCGAGGAAGCCGCCATCTTGACCATGGATAACCGCGGCGAAGAGGTGAGTGCGACCATCAGCGTCGGCCGCGGGACGGCCATCGAGCGACTGGGGACCGTGTCGCTGCCGCATTCGCTCGGCATGCTCTACCTGAGCGTGACGCTCCACCTGGGATTTCACATTGGTGATGAGTATAAGGTCATGGGGTTGGCGGCGTACGGGCAGCCGGCCTACGCGGACCTGTTTGCCGATCTTCTCCAGATGGATGGTCGAGGGAGCTTTCGTCTCAACCCGGCCTATTTTGACTACATGGGTGCGGAGCGATGGTTCTCCAGAAAGTTCACGGCGGTCGTTGGCCCACGCCGCAGGGTGGACGAACCCATCACCCAGCGCCACCGAGACCTGGCCTGCAGCCTCCAGCGGCGGCTGGAGGATGTCCTCGCGCGGATGGCCGAAGACCTGCATCAGCGGACCGGCCTGGCCGATCTCTGCTTGGCCGGCGGGGTGGCATTCAACAGTGTCGCCAACGGCGCGTTACTGCGCCGCTCGCCATTCCGGCGGATCTTTGTCCAGCCGGCCGCAGGCGACGCCGGCACGTCGCTCGGTGCGGCCTTCGAGATCGCCCACCGCGAATTCCACGCTCCTCGCTATGCGCCGATGACCCACGCGTGTGTCGGGCCCTCGTTTCGCGATGAGGAGGTCGAGGAGGCCTTGCAGGCGTGCAAGCTCCCATATACGAGAGCACCGTCTCTCACGCGCCGCGTCGCCGAGCTGCTGGCCGAGGGGAAGGTGATCGGCTGGTTCCAGGGCGCGGTGGAATTCGGGCCGCGCGCGCTGGGCTCGCGCAGCATCCTCGCCGATCCCCGTCGTCCTGAGATGAAGGATCTCGTCAACCGCTGCATCAAGCATCGGGAGGGCTTTCGCCCGTTCGCCCCCGCGGTCCTCGCGGAGCGGGCCGCCGAGTACTTTGAATGCGACCACCCCTCGCCCTTCATGCTGTTTGTCTGTCCCGTGCGCCCTGAGAAACGCCATGAAATCCCCGCGGTGACACACGTGGATGGCAGCGCCCGCCTTCAGACGGTCCGGCGCGAGGACCATCCGCGTTTCTGGGAGCTCATCAAGGCGTTTGAAAGTCTCACGGGCGTGCCGATCGTGCTGAATACGTCCTTTAACCTCAATGGCGAACCCATGGTCTGCACGCCGTGGGATGCCATTCGATGCTTCTTCGGATCCGGGTTGGATTACCTGGCGATGGGGCCGTTCCTCGTCGGCAAGGGAGGGGCCTGCCGGTGAGGAGCCACGTTGTCCGTTCCTTGAAACCGTGGATCGCCCTGGGGATGATGCTGAGCGGCCTCGCGGTGGACGCCCGCCGCCGACATGGGCGTCGGCTGCGGATTGTGATGTACCACGGCGTGGTGCCACAGGTTACCGGACCGGCCGCGTTAGGGAATCTCTTTATCCGTGCGGAGTTGTTTGCGCGGCACCTGCAATATCTGGTGCGCGCCTTCACGGTCGTCTCGCTCGATGACGTCCTGGCCTGTCTCACGGCCGGACGGCCTTTCCCGGAGCGGGCCGTGATGATCACCTTCGATGACGGCTACCGCCAGACGCTGGAGACGATCATGCCGCTCCTGCGCCAGTTTCGCGTGCCAGTCACCGCGTGTGTGCCGGCCGATGATGTCCAGCGGGGTTCGTGGTCGTGGTTCGATCTCCTGCGCGTGCTGGTTCATGAGCGCGCGCGCGAGAGCACGGCGATGCGCTTGACCGACGAGCTAGTCATTGACGGGCGGACCATGCGCCATCCGGAGGAGACGTTCATGACGCTGAGCCGGCGTCTGACGGCGATGTCTCCCGGTCAGTGGCAAGCCGTGATGCCTGCCTTGCTGGCCGCCGGACAGCGCGCCGGGATGCTCGAGCGGTATCCAGAATTTTCGCCGGCTGGATGGGCACAGTGGCGAGAGGTCGTAGCGACCAACCTGGTGACGGTGGGCTCGCATGGGCTGACGCACCGCAACCTTATCGGTCTCGCTCACCCAGAGCAAGTGAGGGAAGCCCGAGCCTCCAAGGACCTCATTGAGCGCGAGCTTGGGAGGCCTTGTCGTCTCTTCGCCTATCCGTATGGGGCCTGGAATCAGACGGTGGTCGAGGCGGTTCGCGCAGCCGGCTACACGTGTGCGGTGACGACGGACGAAGGCTTGAATGCCCCTGACCACCGTCCGTTCGAACTGCGCCGAACGATGATCGGTGACAAGGGGAATTTCGCGCTGTTCTGTGCTCGGGTCTCCGGTGTCTGGAACCGCTCGCCCGCCCCCATCTTCCCACGCCACGCGGAGATCACCAAGAGGACGAGGCTGCGCTTCGGGTATCTGTGGAGCCGCTCGGAGGCGCAGGCATCCGCCGACGGGTTCGGCCCGTACCACTTCGAGCGGATGGCCGAGCGGCTCTCGTTGCCCCCGCTCAAGGGACGAGTGCTGGATGCGGGCTGCGGCGAGGGGGTGGACCTCATCAACCAGGCGAAGCGCCCGGGGGTCGAGGTGATCGGTGTTGAGCTGAGCGATGAGGGCTGCCGCATCAGCCGGCGACGCTCGCAACCATGGTCGTCGGCCTCGGTGGTTCAAGCGGATCTCTGCCGGTTGCCGTTTCCCGGCGGTCTCTTCGACTTCATCTATTCCTACGGTGTCCTCCACCATGTGGCCTTGCCGCTCGAGGGATTGCGTGAGCTGACGCGCGTGCTCAAACCGGGCGCGCAGGTGGCGGCCTATCTCTATGAAGACTTCAGCGACCGGTCGTTCGTCTGGCGTTGGCTCCTCAGGGTGGCGAATGCCATGCGCCGCGCGACGACGCAACTTCCCCCGCGGCTACTCTATCGGTGTTGCCAGGCGTGTTCACCGATGGTCTACCTGCTCTTTGCGGCGCCGTATCAGTGCTTGCGCCGGTTGCCCGGCGGGCAACGCCTCGCCGCCGGGATACCGTTCCGCCACGCCGCCGGCCCCTTCAACCTCACGGCTGATCTCTACGATCGGTTTTCCGCGCCGGTGGAGTGGCGGTACAGCCGAACGGGGGCGCTCGCGCTCTTTCGCGAGGCGGGCCTCGAGGAGATGACGATTGCTTACGAGCGGGGCTGGATGATCGCTGGGACCAAACCCTAACGATGCTCAACCACCAAGATATCGTGTGCTTGTCTTCCATCGACTGGGACTTCATTTGGCAAGGGCACCAGCAGATCATGTCCACCCTGGCCCGCGAGGGCAACCGGGTGCTCTTTATCGAAAACACCGGCGTACGCTCCCCGGGCTTTCGGGACGTTGGACGCGTCTGGCATCGGCTGACCAACTGGTGGCGCAGCCTGAAAGGGTTCCGTGAGGTTCAGCCTCGGCTGTTCGTGTATTCGCCGATCCTCCTACCGTTCCCCTATGCCCGTCTGGCGCGGTGGGTCAACCGAAAGCTTCTGCTGCGGGCTCTGCAGCGTTGGATGAGCGCGACCGGGTTTCGTCGGCCCCTCCTGTGGACGTTCTTGCCCACCCCGATCGTGCACGACCTCATCCAAGCGTTGGAACCGGAGTTGACGGTGTACTACTGCATTGATGACCTCGCCTCCAGCTCATCCCAGGCCCGGAAAATTGCGGGCAGTGAGGCCGAGCTGTTCCGCAGGGCCGACCTGGTCTTTGTCACGTCGGAAAAACTTCGCCGGCGGGCGGAGCACTTCAGTACCCGGGTGCATCTGTTTCCCTTCGGCGTGGATTTCGAACAGTTCGAGCGCGTGCGGCAGGCTGCGAGTGACATTCCGGAGGAGCTGCGGCGGCTGTCACGACCCATCGTCGGCTACGTCGGCGGCGTCCACCAGTGGGTGGACCAGGATCTGCTCGTGCGAGCCGCCGAACGCCTGCCGGAAGCGAGCTTCGTCCTTGTGGGCCCGTTGCAGACCGATGTCTCGCGCCTCATGCGATGCACCAATATCCATTTGCTCCACGGACGTCCCCACGAGCGGATTCCGCACTACATGAAGGGCTTCGACGTCAGCATCATCTCCTATCGGTTGAGCGAGTATACGGCCCACGTGTATCCGACGAAGCTCAACGAATATCTCGCGATGGGGCTGCCGGTCGTGGCGACGGACCTGCCCGAGATCAGACGGTTCAACGCGGAGTACGGCAACATCGCGGTGGTGGCGCGCAGCGCGGAAGAGTTCGCGACGGCGATTCGCACGGCACTCTCGCCCGCCTCATCGGAAGAGATCCGACGGCGAATCGACGTGGCGTCGCAGAACAGTTGGCGCGCGCGGATTGCGCAGATGTCGAGGCTGATTGATGAGCGGCTCGCCTTCCGACCGGCACCGATCGTGTCGTGGGAGGTCTCCCTGAGCCGGCTCTATCGCCTCGCCCAGCGCCGAGTCCTTCGTACCATCATCGGGTTGGCTTCGGTGTACCTGCTCCTGTTCCAGAGCCCGCTGCCGTGGTGGCTGGCCGCACCCCTGCAGGTTGTCCAACCGCCGAGGGCGGCTGATGCGATTGTTGTGTTTGCGGGAGGTGTCGGGGAGTCAGGGAAGGCCGGAGGAGGCTATCAAGAGCGCGTCAAGCAGGCGGCGGATCTCTATCGTCAGGGATTCGCCGAGCACATGATTTTCTCCTCAGGCTTCACGTTTGTCTTCCATGAGACCGAGGTGATGAAGGAACGTGCCATTGGGCTCGGCATCCCGGCCAACGCGATCCTGCTCGAGACCGCGGCGGCGAATACCTACGAGAATGTGGTCTTTGTGGACCGGATGCTGAAGGAACATCAGTGGCGTTCGGTGCTCCTCGTCAGTTCCCCCTACCACATGCGCCGGGTGCTGTTGACGTGGCGCAAGCTGGCGCCGGAGACGACCGTGATTCCCACCCCGGTTCCGCAGAGCCAGTTCTACGCGCACCGTCGAGGGGCGAGCCTGGAACAGATTCGCGGCCTGCTCCATGAGTATGTGGCGATGCTGGTCTATTGGTGGCGCAGATGGTTGTAGGATGCGCTTGACGGCGTGGTTGGTCGCGATGACGGTCGTCAAACTGATCCTCGCGGCGTGCTGGGGGTGGACCAATGACATTCCCCAGACGCTGGCGCAAGCCGAAGCGTTTCTCCACAGCCCCTCTGTCCTCCGACCGGAGCATCCGTCCATTTTCCCGCTGGGCTACTATTGGCTGGCGACCGCCCCCCTCCTGGCCTCGATGTGGACGGGCCTCAGCTACGCCTTCTGGCTCAAGGTGCCGGCCATCCTGGCGGACTTGGCGATCGCGCTGACGTTGCGCACGATGTCACGCGGGGGCGCTTGGGCCGCCTTCCTCTATATAGTGAATCCCGTGAGCTTCCTCCTCTCCGTCTACCACGGCCAGCTCCACACGCCGGCCGCAGCCGGCGCAGTCTTGGCGCTGTGGTACGCCGAGCGTCATCGCCGGATGGCCTCGGGGGTGGCGCTGGCGCTCAGCGCCAGCGTCCGGCAGCATTTCGGGTTGCTGATACTTCCGCTGATGTTGGCCAGCCGGACTCGCCGTCTTGCTCTTGTCGCCGGTTTCGCGCTGGTGACTCTGTTGGCCAATGTCACCTTGATCGGGACGTACCGCCACGGCATCATGGCCTCGCCGGTCTGGGCGTATGGCGCGTGGGGGTATGGCATGCTCTTCCTGCAGGGCCCTCGTCTCCTGGAGTGGTGTGGTCTTGAGGGAATAGTGGAAGCGGCAACCGGCGTCAACCAACTGCTCCAAGTCTACGGGCCCAAGGTCTATTGGGGGTGGGCTGCCGTCTTCTTGGGCTGGGTGTGGCGGCGGTCTCGGCGCCACGAGCCGGCTGATCCTTGGCGGGAAGGACTGGTGTTTCTCCTCGGCCTCTATGCCGTCAGTCCTGGT